>JAHLBL010000099.1 GCA_020625635.1 bacterium | reverse complement strand
AGCTTCTTCTCACGGTTGTCAATCGACATAAGCATAAGCGAGTCGGAACGTCCTGTTGTACCCTTGCTGTGGTTATCCTCACCAAAGAGCATAACATTGAGCACCTTGGAATCCGAGAGCAAATCGCTGTCGTTGACGGTCGTGTTGAACGCGCCCGGGTCATCGTTGGAATTCTGTGTATTATCGGTCTCCTCGATATCCTCAAGGTCCTGATAATTTACGCTGTCCATTGTGCTGTACGCTTTTACGATAACAGCGCCCGCGATAATCATAATAATTGACAGAACAAGCGCGACAATACGCACGATCCTGCCTTTTTTCTTGTAGAGCTTTACGACCTGGGTTTTGGAGCTGATGTCGACAAAACCTGAGTCTGAACGTTTCTGAGCCATATTATGTCTCCTTTTCATACTCTGACACACTGATACACTTTAGAGCATTATATCACAAAAAAACAGTTTATTGTTCTATAGAAGAATAATAAACTATTTGTCATATTTTAATGCATTTCGTCGAGAGTAAACGAGAAGGACGGCAGAAACACCTCCATAAACGTCTCCACCTCGGGAATATTCATCGACTTTAATGCCTGTTCGGTCGAGCTCTTAGCCTTTTTGAATTCGTCGTTGCCCATTCTTATCTCCTCAATACACTTAACGAGCGCAGAAAGCTTATCTGCGGCTTTTACGTAAACGGCAAGCTCCCTGTCCTCTTTATTCTCAATAAGAATTATTTCTCTGTATATATCGCTCAGATTTTCGGGAAGCATCGACACGAGTCTCTCGCCCGCCAGCTTTTCAACCTTTTTGTAGGAGGAGACGATTTCGGGGTTGTAGTATTTTACGGGAGTCGGCATATCGCCCGTGATGATCTCGGTTACGTCGTGATACATTCCGAGCAGCGCGGCACGCTCGGCGTTCCGGCTTTCTCCTGTCCTTTCGTTATGTAAAAGAACGAGAAGATGGGCGAACATTCCAACCTGCAGGCTGTGCTCGCTGATATTCTCGGACTTGGTGTTGTTCATAAGTCCCCATCTGCTGATAAACTTCATACGCGAGAGCATCGCGAAAAAATGTGAATTACTCAAACTTATCATCCTTTATTTTAATATTCTTCTTCAAAATTCGGAAAATATGTGATATACTATCTTATTATATACTTTTTTTCGCAGAAGTAAAGTGGAGGAACGGGAAAATGGGTGTGAAAAACCTTAATATTCCTTTTAAGAAAAATTACGGGCTGACGGTATTTTTAGCGGGACTGCTGCTTTCCGTCACGTTTATTCTACCTGTTATGATAGAAAACGGCGGGATTTTCCTGTATTACGGCGACTTCAACGCGCAGGAGATTCCCTTTTATCAGATGATCCACGACCAGGTACGCTCGGGCAGCTTAGTCTGGAGCTCCACAACAGACCTCGGCGCGCCGACAGTCAGCTCATATCTTTTCTACCTTATCGGCAGTCCGTTCTTCTGGATGACGATCCCTTTCCCGAGCGAGGCGGTGCCGTACCTTATGGGACCGCTGTTTATGCTGAAATTCGCCTGCGCGTCGTTTACGGCTTATGTATATCTCAGGCGATACGTCCGCGAACCGCTTTTTGCCGTTGCGGGCGGGCTTCTGTACGCGTTCTCGGGATTTTCTGTTTACAATATTTTCTTCTTCCACTTCCACGAACCGATGATAGTTTTTCCGCTGCTGCTGTGCGCGGTCGACAGGTTTATGTACGACAACAAGCGCGGCACGCTGGCTTTGGCTGTGTTCGCCGCGTGTATTGTAAACTACTATTTCTTCGCGGGAATGGCGGTATTCACGGCGATTTACTGGTTTATGCTCGTGTTTACAAACAACTATAAGCTCACACTCTCCAAGCTTCTGCTGTTCGCTTTTGAGATCATTCTCGGCTTTGCCGCTACGATGTTCCTCATACTTCCGACGGTGCTGTTTATTATGGGCAACCCGAGGCTTTCGCAGTACCCCGACGGATACTCCGCCCTCGTTTACAGCCCGTCGCAGCGGTACTGGTACATCGTGCTGAGCTTCTTCTTCCCGAGCGAGCTTGCCGCTCAGCCGAACTTCACCCCCGACGTCAACTGCAACTGGGCTTCCGTAAGCGGTTGGCTGCCGCTTGTGAGTATGACGGGCGTTATCGGATATATGCAGCTGAAAAAGCGCGACTGGCTCAAAAAGCTCGTGCTTCTGCTCATTGTTATGGCGCTTATTCCGCTGTTCAACTCGCTGTTCCAGCTCCTTAACGCGAGCATCTACTACGCGAGATGGTTCTATATGTTCGTTCTGATATTGAGCCTCATTACGATAAAATCGCTCGAGGACAGTGAAGTTGACTGGAACCGCGCTATCAGGTGGAGCGCGTTTATCACACTCGGTATTACGCTGCTTATCGGACTTATGCCGAACACGACCGAGGACGACAACGAAATTTCGACCACCGTGATCGGACTGGCTGAGTACAGAACCAGATTCTGGATTTACGCAGCTATCGCGTTAGTGTCGCTGCTGGCGTTCACGCTGATAATAAAGAGCTTCAGATCGGGCGACAAGCGGCTCGCGCTCGCGGTGATCGCGGGTATCGCGGTTATAACCGTCCTCTCGTCAACATACATTGTCCAGACAGGCAACTCGCTCGACAGCGATGAAAAGCCTTTTCTCAGGGAAAACGCAATCAACAAGGTCGGCACGGTACAGCTTGACGATATCGAATCAGCGCGCTCCGATTTCTACGAAAGCAGCGAAAACCTCGCGATGTACTGGCAGATCCCGTCAATAAACGCCTTCCACAGCGTTGTCCCGTCTACGATAATGGACTTTTACGACAGCATAGGCGTCACCCGCGACGTCGCCTCGCGTCCCGACACGGATTCCTACGGACTTCGCGGGCTGTTCAGCTGCAAATATCTTTTTGACGCGAAATACGACGATGACGAAGACGACTGCTCGTTTACAGAGGAAAAGGGCAAAACGAGAATGCCCGGGTGGGAATACTACAAAGACCTCAACGGGTGCAGGGTGTTCAGAAACGAGCACTACATACCGATGGGCTTTATGTACGACCGCTTTATCACCAAAAAAGAGTTCTACGACATAAACAAGCAGAACCGCTCCGAGGCATTCCTGAAGGCGATGGTTCTCTCGTACAGCGATACGATGAAGTACGCCGATATCACGGGCTACACCGAGGAGGATATCGAGGAGATCAAATCCGACTCGAAGGGCTTTAAGAGTATTGCCGACGACTACCTCTACGGCAGATACGAGTACTTCGACGACTGCGACAAGCTCGCGAAAAAATCCTGCGACAGGTTCGAGTACAACTCCGACGGCTTTACCGCCGAGATCAACAACACCGGCAAAGACAATCTCGTGTTCTTCAGCGTGCCGTACGACAACGGCTGGAGCGCTTATGTCAACGGCGAGGAAGTCGAAATAGCAAAGGCGAACATCGGATTTATGGCGGTAAAAGTTCCAGCCAAGACAAAAAGCACGATTGTTTTTAAATACGAGCCCGTCGGTTTCCGTACAGGAATTATAATCTCGGTTGGTTGTGCTATAATTTTCTTTATGTATCTGGCTATTTTGTTCATTCTAAAAAGAAGGACTGAAATATCAAAATGAATTTCGGAAAAAACATACTTAAATACAAAGACGACATCCTCAGAGACTTAAAAACACTTATGGAAATAAAGTCCGTCAGCAGCGACGATACCGAAGCCTGCGCCGAGGCTCTCCGCTTTGTGCTTCAGAGAGCCGAAGAGCTCGGGCTCAGCACAAAAAACGTTGAGAACAAGGCGGGACACGTTCAGCTCGGCAGCGGCGGAAAGCTCTGCGGAGCTCTCACCCACCTCGACGTTGTACCCGCCGGAAAGAACTGGAGCGTCGAGCCGTTTACGCTCACACGTCAGAACGGCAGACTCTACGGCAGAGGAATCGACGACGACAAGGGAGCTTCCATCGTGAACCTCTACTGTCTCAAGGCTTTGCTCGACAACGGAGCCGAGGGCAGAAACACCTTGCGCTGCATTTACGGCACGGACGAGGAAATCGGTATGACCGATATGGAGACATACTTCGGCAGCGAGCCTCTCCCCGACATTTCGTTCACGCCCGACAGCGACTACGGAATCTGCTTTGCGGAAAAGGGTATACTTCAGGTAAAGGTTTATACAGACCGCAACGACGGCAAGGTGCTCAGCGCGATAAAGGCGGGCAACGCAGTCAACGCCGTAGCGGACGAGGCAAAGGCTCTCATCTATTTCTCGGAGACACAGGCGAGCGATCTTAAACGAAAGAGCCGCAGCGCCGAGGGACAGTTCGACTTTACCGAGACTATCGACGGTCTTGTAATAAAGAGCACAGGAAAGGCGGCGCACGCCTGCGAGCCCGAAAAAGGCTTTAACGCGGCTCAGGCGCTCGTTAAGCTGCTCAACGACAATATCTCGGAGGAAGGCGTCGGAAGTCTCTGCCGCTTTATAGGCTACGCCCTCCATATGGAGACCGACGGAACGTCGCTGGGGCTCAGAATGCGTGACTATGTGTCGGGCGACCTCAGCTGCAACCTCGGAAAAATCAGGCTCAACGACAACAGCGCTTACCTCACGCTCGATATAAGATACCCCGTCACCATGGACGGCGAGGCTATACTACGCCGTGTCGAAAAATCCGCGAAGCTAAGTGATTTAAAGGTTGAGGTAATCCACCACGCTCTCCCCCTCTATCTTCCCAAGGACAGCGAAACGATAAATCTGCTCAGCGGCGCCTACGAGGAAATTACAGGCGAAAAACCAGAGCTTTACTCAACGGGCGGCGGAACCTACGCCAGAATGCTCGGCGGCAAAGGCGTCGCGTTCGGTCCCGCTTTCAAGGACGACGAGGTCAATATGCACAACGCCGACGAAAGCATGGACGAGGAAAAATTCTTCCTGCACGCTCAGATCTGCTTGCAGGCTATGTACAAGATGTTTACGGACGAAATTTGAAAGGCTAATCGATATGAACAAGGAGAAAAGCATCAGACAACAGGCAAAAGCGAGCCTTCGTGACAGCTGGGCTGTCGCAATCGCGGGATTGCTAACCGTTTTAGCGTCGTTTTTAGCGTCGTTTCTGCTTTTTGCGCTGCTTTATACCATATCCGACGCGTCGGGGCTGCTCTCTCTTTCAGGTGGGAATTTCTTTGCTATTCTTATAATCGTTATATCGCTTGTATCGCTGTTTATGCTTTCCCCGCTCATCAACGGATTTCAAAGGATTTGCTATAAAAATTCTGTAGACAGCGAGGTTGATTTCAGCGAGGAATTTTATTTCTTTTCGAGCACTAAAAGTTATCTTTCAGCAATCCACTTCAACGCTATTATTCTGTTAAAGAAATTTGCGTTCTTTGCGGCAGCGCTTTTCCCGTTTATTATCCTGTGCGTTCTTCGCTCGGGCACAACACTCAACTTTCTCAGTGACGACGCGTTCAATGTTCTGTTTTGCGTGCTGCTCACACTCGGAATTGCCGCGGGAATACTGCTGACCGTAAAATATCTTTTCAGCGAGTTTATTTTCGCGTCGGGAGAGCTCGGAACCATCAATGAGGTTTTTGAAATCTCCAACCTTATTCAGAAAAAACACAGCCGCGATATCCGCAGGCTCGTATATACTTTTGCGGGATGGATAGCCCTGTGCTTCTTTGTAGTTCCCGTGTTCTATGCTGCGCCTTACCTCTACACATCCGCGGCAACATCCTCAAAATGGCTTTTCAGTCTATATAAGGCAGGTAAAATGGTATGATAATTACTATCGGAGTAATCGCATACAACGAAAAAAACGCCCTCGGCTCTCTTCTCAAGGACATCTGCAAGCAGACCTACGACCATAAAAAAATCGAGATCCTGCTTGTGGACAGCAAATCCACCGATAACACCAAGGTGATTATGGAGACGTTCCGCAAGAACAACCGCGAGGACTTCTACGATGTAAAGGTTCTCTCAAACCCGAAGCGCACACAGCCCTGCGGCTGGAACGTGGTTCTCAAAAACTACAGCGGCGACGCGGTTGTCAGAATAGACGCGCACGCGTCGATACCCTCGGACTTTATAAAGAAAAACGTGATGACGCTTGAGAGCGGCGAGGACATCTGCGGCGGCTTCAGACCGAACATTATTGATGAGCCAACGCCGTGGAAGGAAACCCTTCTGCTCGTGGAAACCTCAATGTTCGGAAGCTCGATCGCGCCTTACCGCCGCCAGCAGGGCAAAACCTATGTGAACTCGCTGTTTCACGGCTGTTACAGACGAAGTGTATTCGACAAGGTCGGTTTATTCAACGAAGCTCTCACCAGAACCGAGGATAACGAGATACACTACCGTATGCAGAAAGC
>JAHLBL010000098.1 GCA_020625635.1 bacterium | reverse complement strand
TTATCCCAGTCAGTCTTTGTGTTGCCCCAGTCTGTAGCAACTTCATCAGCGTCTACGAACGAACCCCAGAGATACCATACATCATCGCCTGTGGCCTGTGTAGCGGGCTGCTCCTCTCCCTCATAGTCGAGAGTAAGAGTAACGCTGTCAGCGTTTACGTTGTGCTTCATTGTGATTGTTACCTCAACGCCGCCGGGAACAAAAAGCTTATCCTTCTTGCCCTTGAAGGTGTGAGTGTCGGTGTCGGTGTTGTAAAGAGTAGCGCTCTTTACCTGACCGAGCCAACCGTCGGTCATAAACCAGCTGTTTGTGCTGAGCTGCTTTACACCGATATACGCGTCTGTCTCAAATGTTGTTGTGAGCTTGTTGTTTTCGAACTCATAAGCAGTGGGCTGATCCCATTCTTCCTCTACGCCGAAGTCAGTGGCATTGCCTTTTGCGTCTACCAGTGAACCCCAGAGGTACCAGTCGCCTGTTCCTGCGTCTGTTCCTGCAGCGTTAGCGGGAGCGATAGCCATCACGCTTACGAGCATGAGCACTGCCAGCACGAGGCTGACTAATTTTTTCGCCTTCATCTTACAATTTCTCCTTTACTAAATCTGTTTTTTCTGACTGAGTATTACATCGCCTCAGCCACCGCATACTATTCTACCACACATTTCAGAAAAATACTCTCCAAACTATACAAAATTTTACAAGAAGTTTTATACAATATGTACAGCAAGCAAGAGTTATTAATCTTTATCGGAATTATTCACGCAACCTGAATTTTAAAATAAAACAATTTAATATAGCTTGACCGCGTATGATCTCTGTCATACGCGGTCGTCGGGACATATTAACACAAAACTATTCTAAAGTATTATCACGCCTGCTCTGCGCCGCTCTTCACCTTCTCGACCTCGCGGGCAAAAACATCGTTGAGCGAGCTTTCGTCGAGCGTCAGGCTTTCCTGACCGCTGACCGAAACATCGGCGAAGTTGTCAAAAAGCAGCTGCTTAGCCCTGAGCAGCTCGAGGATCCTCTCGTCGATCGTGTCGTCGGCAAGCAGTCGGTGGACGACAACGCTTCTGACCTGTCCCATTCTGTAGGCGCGGCTGATTGCCTGGTGCTCGATCGATGGCTTTATCTGAGGCTCACAGATTATTACAACCGACGCGGACTGAATATTCAGTCCCGTTCCTCCCGCCTGGATCTGAGCCAGTAGCACCGCGCCGTCGGGGGCTTTGTCGAACTCGTCGATTATCTCCTGTCTGCGCGAGGGCTGTATGCAGCCCGTTATCGGCTCAAGGCACAAATCGCCGAGAGCCGCGCTGACCGCCTGTATGGTGTTGATAAAGAACGAGAACACCAGCACCTTGCGGTTCTGGCTCTTTGCTTCCTCGCAAATCTGGAGCAGACGCTCGAGCTTTGAGGAATCCTCGGGCGCTACGCCGAGGAAGGACACCTGACGCATTGACATATAGTTTTCACTCACGGCGCTGTCACGGTACGCGCGGTATTCCCTGTCGGAAATCAGACACCAATCCTCCTTCTGAATGAGGTCGGGAAGCTCGGAGAGCACGTCGTCGCGTGTGCGTCGGAAGTAGACGGGCGCGATTATCTTTCTGAACTGCGGCGCGCCCGAAAGCGCCTGAATATTTTTAAGCTGAGACGCGATGTCGGGACGCAGGCACCCGATAAGGAAGCACATTTCCTCAACGCGGTTCTCAAGCGCCGTACCAGTCATAAACAGCACACGTTTGGCGTTGTCGAGGATGGCGAGCAGGTTGCGTGTGCGCTTCGCGTTCGGATTCTTGACGTAATGAGCCTCATCGACGACGAGCATTCCGTACTTAAAGATATCGTTGAGCTCGAATTTTTCGAGCGTTTCATATGTCGTAACGGCAATACCGCCGTTCTGCTTCCACCTTCTCAGCGAGTCCGCCGCGTCTTTTCCGTGGATCTTCACGCACTCGATATCGCAGAACTTTTCAATCTCACGGCACCAGTTAATGAGCACGCTCGCAGGACAGACGACAACAAAATGATGCTCACCCGAGTTTCTCAGCACAACGAGAGACGCTATCGCCTGGACGGTTTTTCCGAGTCCCATCTCGTCGCCGAGCAGGACTCTGCCCTGGTTTATAATATATTTTACGCCGAATTTCTGATATATTCGCAGGTCGCATCTAAGTCCCGTAAGGTCGAGCGCGACCTGTTCGATTTCGTTTTTCAGCGCGTCGCTCAGACCCGAGGGCGCTTCGCTCTCGCCTGCCTTCTGGATCCCGAGCTCCTCGAGGAGCGTGTAATACTGCGGAGCGTTTTTCTCGAAATCCTTCGGATCCGCGGCAGTCACCGAGAAACGGCGCGCCGCGGTGCTGATCGCGTCAACGTCGGACACATAGGAGCTCTGAACGAGGTTGTCGAGATACTCGCACGCGGGACGGGCTTTCTCCTTCGCCTGTGAGCACGAGAACATCCACTTCAATCTTCCGCTCGCCGCGTTAGCCGCTGCCAGCGCGGAGTTGACCTCGGAATCGGTTTCGTCAAAAATTTTCTGCGCGCGGTCGTACTTGGATTTAAGCGCGCGGTAATCTCGGAGCGCGGAAATCAGCGCGGTCGTCTCGGGGCGCTTGTCGTCGAGCGAGAGCCTTATTGCTGTCTTGTCGATGGTCGCCCTGACGATATCGTCGCAGATCTCCTTTATCTTTACGGCGGTCACTTCGCCGACGCCGCTGATTCTCTCGAGCGACGGAACGGACGCGTTCGCCACATCGGCGATTGTTTTATAGCCCGCCGAACGAAGCGGCGCGATTCTGATGCCCTGTTTGCCCGAATTGAGCTCCTCTATGTCGATTTCGGCAAGCGTCTTTCTGACCTCGGCGGCGCGGTACCTGTCGGCAGCCGCCATTATATCGGCGCGGCGCTTTTCCTTGCCTGCCAGAACAGTGGAAAGCTTCTTCACCGCTTCCCTGATTATCCTGATATTTTCCTTTACTTTACCGTAATTCGGTTTGAACTTTTCGCCCATAACAACCTCCAAGCCGACGCAGATATCAATACTGATACCATTATACAGTTAGTAGAAGTATTAATCAAGTGAGAAAACGCGTCAGTCGGGAACAATTCTGCGCGACAGCCCGACAAGCGGCTTGGAAAACGGAAAGAGAATCGTCGTCGTCATAATATTGAAAACCGAATGTACAGCCGCTATCCCGACGGGACTGACGGCGCTGTCGGTAAATCCCAAATCGAGGACGAGGCTAAGAACATAAAACACTGCCATACAAAACGCCGTTCCGATTATATTGAACGCCGTATGTATGACCGCGACGCGCTTTGCTCCGCTGCCGACTCCTACCGAGGACAGCAGAGCCGTCGCGCAGGTACCGATGTTCTGCCCCATTATGATCGGGACTGCCTCGCGAAGCGTGACCGTCCCCGTCATCGACAGAGCCTGAAGCATACCAACGGACGCGGAGGAGGACTGAATCACACCCGTAAAGACTGCACCGAAAACCACGCCGACAACGGGATTGCCGCAGGACGTAAGCATACGCTGAAAAATATCCGACCGCGCGAGCGGAGCCATAGCGTTTTTCATAAACTCCATACCGTACATAAGCACCGAAAACCCGAGCATAGAAAGCCCGATATTCCTGCGCCTTTCGCTTTTGCAGACCATCAGCAGCGCCGTGCCGACAAGCGCGATTATCGGCGCGAAGCTTTCGGGCGTAAGCAGCGAGAGGAAAAAGTTATCGCTTTTTATCCCCGACATACCGAGAAGCCACGCGGTAAACGTCGTGCCGATATTAGAGCCCATTATTACGCCGACAGTCTGCTCGGGCAGCACAATACCTGAGTCCGCGAGCCCGATGAGCATAACGGTCACCGCGGAGCTCGACTGCACCGCGGCTGTAATTCCCGCGCCCGCACAGAGACCTGCCGCGCGGCTTGAGGTCAGCTTGCGCAAAGCGGCTTCGAGCCTGCCTCCCGCGAGCGTCTCAAGGCTCTGCGACAAAATATGCATACCGAAAAGGAAAAACGCGATCCCTCCGCAGAGTGTAAAAACCGAAGTGATATCCATACGCACGCCGCCTTTCCTTTTAAATACATATATCAATGTATGATACAAGCAGAAAAAATAAAACACCGTCAGTCAGGAATAACCTGTCCGACGGCGTTTACAGCCAAAAATATTAGATTTCAAACCAATTACGGCAGATCTCCCTCTGCTCGCCCTGATAGCTGTCGATACCGCGGAACTCGGGAACGAAACCGCATTTCTCCATGACCTTCTGTGAGGCTATGTTATCGGCAAGGCAGATCCCAGCCATCTTTTTGATACCGATTTTCTTCATAATCACAGGTAAAAACGCCTTTACAGCCTCGGTAGCGTAGCCGTTCTTTGTATAGCGCTCACCGATGTGATAGCCCACTTCCCATACTCCGCCGTCAATCGGAACAGCCTGAACATAGCCGATGTATGTACTGTCCTTAAGCAGTACGGGATACACGAGCGGTCCGTCAAAGCCGCCGTACTGCGACATAAGAAACTCTATCGTCTCCGCCGCGTCCTCAACGGTCTCAAAAACCTCGTCGGGAACAAATCGGCGGTTATCCTCGTCGAGCGAGTTTTCGTGAACCGCCTGCGCCATATCGGGGGTGAATTCCGTAATTGTCAGTCTTTCTGTCTCGAGTAAAAACATAGTTGTTTCCATAATCTTTCTGCCCGCAAGCAATTATGGTTTTGTTACGACCTTATCGCGGGCGAATAAGGCGCAAATAAAAATCAATCGTAATCATCGTAGCCGTCATACAGAAAATCAGCCCAGTAATACTGGCTCATATACTCGTTCTGATAGGCGTTTACCGCGCCCGCGTCGAGCTCCTGAAAACGGTAATAGTCACAGTCGAGCACATCGACGTTTACGGCAAGGGCGTTATAGCTCTTGACGACCGCCTTTTCCGCGCCGACCTTTTTAAGGCTCTTTATCATAGCCGCGATCAGCGTTTGCAGATAACTCTGCTGCTTTTTGTCGTAAGGCTCGTCCTCGAACAGCGCCGCCGCGATTTCCCTCGTTGAGCACGAGCTTCCGTGACGGTGAACAAGGTAGGCGAAAATCTCCTTGGAGCGGCTTCTCTCGAAGTGAACGTGCTCGCCGTCAGGAGTGAACACATCAAAATTTCCGAAGCACTGCACCCTCAGCAGCGAATCATCCTTCGGGATGATCGGGAAGCGCAGGTCCATAAGCTCATTCTCGACGGCTTCCTTGGTGACGGGCTTCATAATATATCCGCTCGCGTGCAGACGCATCGCGTCGCCCGCGTACTCGGAAAAGCCCGTGACGAAAATTATATTCATCTTGGGATTAACCTTTTTCAGCTCGCCCGCAAGCTCCACTCCCGTCATCTCACTCATATGTATATCGAGAAAGGCGATATCTCCGCCGTTCTCCCTTGCGTCGTCGAGCAGCTCGTCGGGATATTCAAACGCGACGATTTCCGCGTCGGGCTTCGCTTCACGAACCGCTGTCTCAAGCATCTGAAGCATAAGAGGCTCGTCGTCAACACACAGTATACGCATAATCAATCTCCTCTATCATTCTTTTTAGGAATTATAATCTTTGCTGTCGTTCCTTCACCGATCACGCTGCTGATTTCCACCTCCGCGCCGCACATTTCCTTAAGGCGGCGCCTGATGTTCTCCATACCGATGTGCGAACGTCCGTCGTCCTTCTTCTCGTTCACGTCAAAGCCCGTGCCGTCGTCCGACACAATAACCTCGTATGCGCTGTCGGTTTCCCTCGTCGCTATAGTCAGCGTTCCGCCGCCCTTCTTCTTGCTGAGTCCGTACTTGACGGCGTTTTCGGCGAGCGGCTGGATCGTAAGCTGAGGCAGGCTGAAATCGTCAGCCTGAATATCATACTCTATGTTGAGCTTCTTTCCGAAGCGGAGCTTTTCTATATATAAGTACTTCTGAAGGTGCTCAAGCTCCTTCTCAAACGGGATCGGCGCGGTCTGCTTGAGAGAATCCATATTCCCCCTGAGATACTGCGCGAAGGTGACCGTCGCCTTGCTCGCGGTGTCGGGATCGATTTTGCACAACATAGCTATGGAGCTGAGCGCGTTGTACATAAAATGAGGCTGGATCTGGCTGACCATCACCCTGACCTTTGACTCGTAAAGCTCCTTTTCAGTCGCAATAAGCGCCTGCTCGCGTTTCGCGACGACAACGCCGAACACCAGCACGATAGAAATAAGCATAGCGGAGAACTCGGTGCTGAGACCGAAGGAGTAGCCCGTTATAAACTGATTAGCTACGGGTATCAGCACGAACGAGGCGGTGATCAGTCGCTCCTTTAACGGCGTTTTCGAGATAATAAACCCGATTACAACTATCACAAGACCGACGGCGAGATAGGTCTGGCTCCACATAAACAGCGGCGCGCGATG
>JAHLBL010000097.1 GCA_020625635.1 bacterium | reverse complement strand
GAGGTTCTCGCAAGACTGATGCAGATGCTTATGCACGAGGAATTCACCTCAAAGCTGAAGGCGGCTAAATCCCCCGACGAGTTCCTGAGAATCATCGACGAACAGGAAACCGTACAGTTCCCCGACGAGGCTAAGGCTCCCGCGGCGGCTAAGGGCGGATACCGCGTACTCGCGGTCACAGCCTGCCCGACAGGTATCGCTCACACCTATATGGCGGCTGAGGCTCTCGCCAAGGCAGGCGATCAGATGGGAATCACCATCAAGGTAGAGACAAACGGCTCAGGCGGAGCCAAGAACGTGCTCACAGCCGAGGAAATCGCGAACTGCGACGGTATCATCATCGCGGCTGACAAGAGCGTTGAGACCGCCCGCTTCGACGGCAAGCCCGTTCTCTCCACAAAGGTCGCGGACGGCATCCACAAGCCCGAGGAGCTCATCAAAAAGATCGTTAACGGAGAGGTACCCGTATTCCACTCCGACAAAAAAGCCGACACATCGTCCGTTGACAGCGGCGAGAGCTTCGGCAGAAAGCTTTACAAACACCTTATGAACGGCGTATCCCATATGCTTCCGTTCGTAGTAGCAGGCGGTATTTTCATCGCTATCGCGTTCCTGATCGACGCCGCGGTAGGCGCTCCCCAGGACGGCGGCTTCGGATCACATAACGAAATAGCAGCGTGGTTTAAGACGATCGGCGGCGCAGCATTTAACTTTATGCTTCCGATTCTCGCCGGCTTCATCGCGATGTCCATCGCGGATCGTCCCGGACTCCTGGTCGGATTTGTAGGCGGCTCACTCGCCGCAACAGGCGCAACCTTTGCAAATCCGGGTGCAATCGGTTCCGACAATATTCTTTTAGGTTTGATCGGCGACGTAGTAAGCGGCAAAATGGATATAAACGCCGCTGTTGCATCAGCAACAGAACAAGCTGATAAGATTGCGGTAATTCCTTCAGGTTTCTTGGGTGCTCTCTTAGCAGGTTTCATAGCAGGATGGTTTATGAAGATGATTATGAAAGCATGTGACAAGCTGCCTCATGCTCTTGAGGGAATCAAGCCCGTTCTCATCTATCCTCTCACAGGTTTAGGTATCGTAGCTGTTATGATGTGCGCAGTTAACCCTGTTATGGGCATACTCAACAAGGCACTCTCCGACGGCATCAATACAATGGCAAGCAACCCCGCTCTCATCGTACCCGCCGCTGCTCTTATGGCAGGAATGATGGCTATTGATATGGGCGGTCCCTTCAACAAGGCTGCTTATGTTACCGCGACAGGCTTACTCGCGGGCGCAACTGTCGACGAGCCCGGCGGCTGGATCATCATGGGCGCCGTTATGGTCGGCGGTATGGTTCCCCCGATCGCTATCGCTCTTTCGACCACGATCTTCCGCAACAAATGGTCTGCCGACGAGAGAAAGAACGGTCCCGTTAACTTCGTAATGGGCTTGTCCTTCGTAACCGAGGGCGCTATCCCCTACGCCGCGGGACATCCGCTGCAGGTTATCCCGAGCTGTGTAGTAGGTTCCGCCTGCGCAGGCGCTCTTTCGGCTCTGTTCGGCTGCACACTTAAGGCTCCTCACGGCGGTATCTTCGTACTCCCCACCATCGGCAATCCGCTGATGTACTTCCTCGCTCTCGCAGTTGGCTCCGTAGTAGGTATGCTCCTGCTCGCGGTTCTTATGAAGAAGAGAGAGGCTTAAAAAACAAAACACCTGTACCCCTTTTACAGGGGTACAGGTTACTAACTGAAATAAAAGGAGAAAACTATTATGGTATCAAAAAAACTTACAATCGTTAACGCGCAGGGCTTTCATATGCGCCCCGCCTCAAATTTCGCTACAGCTATGGCTAAATACTCCAGCGACGTAGTTCTCAGACACAACGGCAGCGACGTAAACGCAAAGAGTCTTATGAACATCATCGCGGCGTGCATCAAGTGCGGCAACGAGGTTGAGGTAGTATGCACGGGCGCAGACGAAGAGGCTGCTCTCGCGGAGGCTGTTCAGCTTATCGAAAGCGGTTTCGGCGAATAAGCTTTTGCACCTTTAAACTAAAAGCGAGGTGACTGAAATGTTAAACGGAATAGCCGCTTCCGAGGGTATCGGAATCGGTAAAGTTATGATAATCGCGGAACAGAAGCTCGAGTACGTAGCCAAAGAGGTTACCGACGTTGACGCGGAGCTTCAGCGTTATCACGACGCGGTAAAGGCGTTCTGCGACGAAACAATGGAACAGGCGGACGCGATCCGCAAATCTACAGGCAACAAGGAAGCCGAAATTCTCGAAGGTCATATCGCTATCATCAGCGACCCGTTTATGAACGGCGAGATTGAGAACCTTATCAAGGCAGGTCAGTGCGCCGAGAAGAGCGTCGAGCAGATATGCCAGATGTTCATAGATATGTTCTCGGCAACGGGCGACGAGCTCACAATGCAGCGCGCGACGGACGTTAAGGACATCCGCGACGGCATTATTTCAATCCTTTTAGGAGTTCACTCCGTAAAAATCAGCGACGCTCCCGCAGGAACCGTTATCGTTGTAAAGGAGCTTACCCCCTCGATGACAGCGGGAATCAAAAAGGAAAACATCGTCGGTATCATCACCGAAACGGGAAGCCAGACCTCTCACTCCGCGATCCTCGCGAGAGCTCTCGAGATTCCCGCCGTGCTCAGCGTAGAGAATGCCACATCCTCGCTCTCCACAGGCGAGCAGGTTATTGTTGACGGCGGCGAGGGCAAGGTCGTAACGGCTCCCGACGAGGCGACGATAAACGAATACGCGGGCAAGCGCGACGCGTACCTCAGAGAAAAGCGCGAGCTCGAGAACTACCGCGGCAAAAAGACATTATCCGCCAGCGGCGAGGAATACGAGCTGTTCTGCAACATCGGCACGCCGAAGGACGCGACAAAGGCGATTGCTGCGGACGGCGAAGGCGTAGGACTTTTCCGCACCGAATTCCTCTTTATGGACAGAAACGCTCTTCCCACCGAGGACGAGCAGTTTGAGGCTTACAAGCAGGCTTCACTGATTATGAAGGGCGCGCCGATAATCATACGCACACTCGATATCGGCGGCGACAAGGAGATTCCCTATCTCGGACTCGAAAAAGAGGAGAACCCCTTTATGGGCTTCCGCGCGATCCGCTACTGCCTGAAGAACCGCGATATGTTCAAATCGCAGATCAAGGCGATCCTCAGAGCCAGCGCTTTCGGCGACATCAGGATCATGTTCCCGCTCATCACCGCTGTTGAAGAGCTCAGAGCGGGCAAGGAGATCGTCGAAGAAGCAAAGGCAGACCTCAGATTGTCGGGTATTGATTTTGACGAAAACATCAAGGTCGGCGTTATGACCGAGACAGCCGCGTCGGGCGTGATCGCCCATCTGCTGGCTAAGGAAGCCGACTTCTTCTCGATCGGCACGAACGACCTCACGGGCTACACGATGGCGGCTGACAGAGGAAACAGCGACGTAGCGTACCTCTACTCACCCTTCCAGCCCAGCGTGCTGATGATGATACAGAGAATTATCCGCTGTGCCACAGAGGCGGGAATCCCCGTCGGAATGTGCGGCGAGGCTGCCGCGAATCCGATGATGACTCCGCTGCTAATTTCCTTCGGTCTTACCGAGTTCAGCGTATCCGCTCCGTCGGTACTGAAGCTCAGAAAGAACATCGCCAAATGGACCAAGGCAGAGGCTGACGCCGTTGCCGAAAAGGTTATGTCGATGGCGACCGAGGCGGAGGTCACGGCTTATCTTAAATCAATAGTATAAATTTACGCAAAACGGAGGCTGACCTATTGGTCAGCCTCCGCTAAATTCGCTTATTTACCGATCTTAAGGCTGACTCAAACTCGTTTGACTTTGAGCCAGCCCCATTTTATGCATATAAATAAATCAAGCAAACACAGTCTGCACCAGAACCATATAGAGCACCGTGCTCACACCGATGCTTAGCAGTACGTTTCTTTTCCAGAGGTGGAGTCCCACGGCTACGCCTATACAGCCGAGTTCGGGGATCCCGTGGGAGCCCGCGGTGAAGCTCACGTCCTTGAGGCAGTAAATCAGCAGCACGCTCATAAGCGCGGCGGGAAGAACCGTGCCGATGTACTTTATCCACTTGGGCGGCTCTCCGCCGTGGTCAAAAATAAGAAACGCTGCGAAGCGAGTGGCGGCTGTCGTTACCGCCGCGGCGGCGATTATCGCGACGCTGTGCCAGAAACCGATCACGGCTCAGCCTCCCCTCTGTCGAGCTTAGGTCTCAGAAGCAGCAGCAGAGCCGAAACCACAAACAGCGCGGGTATCAGGAAATGCTCCGAACCGAGCACAAGCAGGCTCACGATCGGGACGATAAAGCCTATCAGCGCGGGCAAATGGATTTTGTTGTTCTTCCACTGCTCGACGACCAGCACGGCGAACAGCGCCGTCATAACGAACTCGATTCCCGTAGAGTTGAAGTCCACCAGCCAGCCCACGGACGCGCCGAGCACGCCGCCCGCTATCCAGTAGATGTGGTCGAGCAGGGTTACGGTGAAGTAATAGTACTTCGGCTCGACGCCGTCGGGAACCTTTGTGGAGGTCATAACGGCGTAGGTCTCGTCCGTCATTCCGAACATCATATACCACCTAAGTCCGCCCGTACCGTGGTACTTCACGATAAGCGACAGACCGTAGAAAAAATGCCTGAAATTTATTAAAAACGTCATCAGTATTACCTGCGGGATATCGGCTCCCGCGGCAAGCAGTGCGACGCACAAAAACTGTCCCGTCCCCGCGAATATCGTAAGGCTCATTACAAAAGCCCACAGCGGATTGTAGCCCGCGGCGCTGAGCATAACTCCGAAGGCAAAGCCGAGCGGGATATAGCCGAACAGCACGGGTATGGTGGACGGGAAGCATTTTTTAATTATTCTTCTCATTACCCCTGATTACTCCGATTCCGTTTCCTTATTCTGTCGGGCAACCTGCTTGCCCCTCTTGTAGCGGTAGAGGATATTCTCCGCCCACTCGCGGTCTACGCGTATAAAGCCCTTGAGCTTCTTGTCCTTGACGGCGAGCTCGTTCACAACGCTGACGGACTTGCCGTAAATCTCAAGCCTCGCGCTCTGGACGTAAGGCTCCTTGTTCTCCCCTGTGAAGAACGTAAAGCCCATCGTGTTGTTCTCGGTGTTGTACATCGAGAGGTACCCCTCGGTGACCTCAGTGCCGAGCTTCTTTGACACAGTCTGTGATACAGCGAGCTTAGTAAGCTCCAGCGCCATATCGTCAAGCCCGCTCTCGAAAATGAAAATCTTCTCCTTAAAGGTGTTGAAGTCGGGCACAATGCGCTTGTCGATGTGCTTGAGCGTGTTGAACTCGTCCTCAAGCTGCTTGTCGGCAAGCTGGAAATGCTCTATTCTCGGGATGAGGTATACCATAAAGCGGTTCTTCATATCGTTATAAAGCACGGGATATGTAAGTCTCGCCGAATAGCCGCAGTTTTTGCAGCTCCAGCGGAACAGGCTCTCGTTCATAACCTTCGCGCGCAAGTCCCTGTGATTGGTGACGTTTACGCTTGTGTGCAGATCCGCCTCGGTCGGCTCACCGCACTTAGGGCAGACGATTTTTTTGTGTATAATATTAGAGGCTGCCATAACAAACCAGCGACCTTTCCTTGTTATTGAATAAATATTATATCATAAGCGGTTTTTTCTCGCAAGAGAAAGTGATGAGTTTGATACATTTTAAATAAAATATCCGATTATTTTCAAAAAAATATTGATTTATTTCTGTTTTTCTGCAATAATATTAGTATATATTGACTTAGTATATTAAGGAGATTGCTATGACTATTTTTGATTCAGTTAAAAACGGCTTTACAGGCGCGGTCGATACCGTTTCGGGTATCGCGCAGACTATAATCGAGAAGAACCGCCTTAACGCGCAGCTCAACCGTCTCCGCACCGTTATGCGCAACGAGTGCGAGATGATCAACCGCGCTTACATCACCCTCGGAAAGAAGTACTACGAAAACAAGGTGGGCGACAAGTCCGAGGTATGTCCCAACGAGGAGGAGCTTTTCCTTATTATCGAGAACTCCAAGAAGCAGATCGTCAAGGCGAGAGAGCGCTACCGTCAGCTTATTGAGGCTCGCGACACCGTCGCCGTAAAGGAATACGACACGAGCGACCTCGAGGACATCACCGTAGCCTGCTCCAACGAGGACGAGTACGACGAATCCCCCTTCGAGCCCGCCGAGGCAGCCGAGGAAGCTGTTGAGGAGGCTGTCGAGGAGGCTGTTGAGACAGTCGCTTCCGCTGATACCGAAGCCGTCGAGGAGAGTGTTGAGACAGTAGTTTCCGCCGACGCTGAGGTTGCCGAGGACGACAGTTTCTGATAACTCAATAACACCGCAGGTCATCCGCTGTTTCGGGTGACCTGTTTTTCGTTTTGGCTCTCTGTCAATAGTTGGGGTAAACCCGAATAAAA
>JAHLBL010000096.1 GCA_020625635.1 bacterium | reverse complement strand
GAGATTTATATTAAAGATATTGTTCAGCGCAACAAGGTGCGTAACGTCGATGAGTTGGAAGATTTGCTGAATATTCTATCTTCATCGGTTGGCTCTCTTACAAATCCTGAAAAGCTGAAAAATACCTTTCACAGCGTAAAGAAATCAAAGATTACTTCAACGACAATCAAAAAATATTTGGATTATTTTGAAGATGCATTCCTTGTCGAATCCGCTCACAGATATGATATTAAGGGTAAGGCGTATATTGAAACACCAAAGAAGTATTATTTTTCCGACCTCGGTTTACGTAACGCAAGGCTGAATTTCCGTCAGTTTGAGCCTACTCACGCAATGGAAAACGTAATTTACAATGAGCTGAGGATGAGGGGATATAGTGTGGATGTCGGCGTAGTTACAGCAGCTAAAAAGGACAAAAACGGCAAGGTAATACGTCAGCAGCTGGAGGTTGATTTCATCTGCAATCTCGGCTCGCACAGATACTATATTCAATCGGCTTATTCTATCCCCGACGAAGAAAAGAGAACGCAGGAAATCAGACCGTTTACAAGAATTGACGATTCGTTTAAGAAAATCGTTATCACAAGAGATATTGTCCCGACACAATATGATGAAAACGGAATTCTTACGATGAATGTTTATGATTTCCTTTTGAATACGAATTCACTTGAGTATTGAAATGATGCTTTTTGATGATGATATTCATAGAAATCAGTATCAATTCTAACCTATCTCTCTTTTGTATCAAAAGTTGTCATATAATTAATGAATCAACACAAAAAACAAGTCCCAAATCAGACGAACGTCAGATTTGGGACTCAGTCTGTAGAAAAACCCGAAATTCAGGTATACTGGATTTCGGGTTTGCTCATTTTCAGGAACAATTTGATAAATGATAAGAAAACAGCAGAAGATTTATGTATATGTTCTTTTAGTTTTCTATCAAAATCTACTGCTCTGTCAATTTTTCTGAGTAAATGATTTTCAGGTACAAGGTCTTCTAAACAGATTATCTCCGCTTGTTGTCTGTTTTTTACGTTCTTTTCCAACATTCTTATCACCGTATCTATTATATCATAGATACGAGAAAAAGCCTACCCTTCGGTAGACTTTTTCGACAAGCTGAGGCACCCATTCGGGTGCTTTTTGTTTTGGGTTTGCACGAAAATTATGATACAAGGTTCTTTCTCAATAATCAACTGCTGTCAACTAATAGGATTTATAGTGCCGACTCTAAGTCATCTTCTGAATACCCAAACATATAGTCCTCATCTTTTCCGCTTGATGCCCATATCTCTGCAGCATCATAAACACTTAACCCTTCGCCATCATCCTCATCATATTCGGATACAGTAATCGCAGCAGTATGTTTCACCGTCCCAATCGCCTAATGAATCCTTATCTCTTCTCATCCTACGTCCACATACCGGACACATAGCATATCTACTCATGAATGAACGCTACTCCTTTCTTTTACGCTACACAGCGTTTGTGTGCATTAACATAAGTTTTTCCTGCGGGCATTATTAATCCTAATTCTTGAACTTCCTTTATTTTTTCGGGTGAGACCTTCCACCCTTTTGGAAGATTGCGAAAATAAGAATTAATATCTATAACCTTATTATCGCTTGTTTTTTCAACCCCGGTTTCGATGGTTTCTATTGCTTTAGTTAGGTTTTGAAAATCGATGGTACTACGATTCTTTAAAAGATAGTATACTGCCGCCGTAAGCGAAACCGCAAAAACCGTGCTGACAATGATGATTAACTTTTTGTGTTTCCTCATCCACAATCTTAATTTTGTATTTTTCATGACATTAGCCTCCTTTAATTATTTCTCAATAATGTCTTGACGATGGCTGTTGAGTATATTATAATATAACCAATAAGAACTGTAAAGAGATATTATATAAATTTATTCTCGTATTACGAGAGAAAGAAATAGACATGAAATATAGTACCGAACAATTAGGAGAAATGATAAAAAAGGAACGCTTAAAACGAAACTGGTCACAAAAAAAGCTCGGTAAGAAATTAGGATTATCTGACAGACAGATATCAAAATATGAGAACGGCGAACAAACACCCCCTATCGAGACTATCTTTAGGTTTTGCAAAAGTGACATTTTTGATTGTGAACTTGGGTATCTTCTCGGAGAGGATGATTATAAAGCCGGAACTAAAGACGAGACTTTTGTTCAAAACTATACTGGTTTATCCCACGATGCTTTACACTCAGTTTTAGAAATCAACGGTAAGGCTAAATCTCATCGTTTATTATTCAAACACGAATCAGAAAAAAGTAGTAAGATACTTAATAATCTTCTCACCACTTCCGAGTTTTTAGATATTATCGAAAAGATAGATAGTTTGAATAATGCTATAGAAAATGCAAATAATGTTATACCAAAATACAAAAAAAAGTATGGACAAGATGTTTGGGATGAGGGTTATTCAATTGAATATAATGACGACAGTTCCCTAAATAATTTTGATGGTGATATGCCGAAACTTACTAAAGAACAACTAAAAGCGCACACAATATTTATTAAAGGAATTGAAAAAAAGATGGAATGCGCTTTCTATGTAAAAGTCATTAGATATGAGATTCAAGAATCAATGAGAGATATTATAAACATACTATACCCGCCAATGTGCGAAGAACAAAATGAAATATCGTAAAAAGGTTAAAACATAAATAATAGAATATATATCGAAGATAAGGATTTAGATGAACGTATTGCCGACTTACAAGAAAGACGAGTAAAATACACATTAGCCATAAGTACAGTTAAATGTAATTAGTTGACCGAACTAAATTTTTTCGTCAAAACGTATTTTTTAAAATAATTTAAGCCACCGTTTTCTGAATTTGCCCTTGTAGGGAGCCGAAAAATGGTGGCTTTTGTATTGTCATTATACAGTTCTCAAAAACATGATAGGATAAACATAAAGCACCCGAACCGACATTGATATATAGGTCAGCGCGCTGAAAGTACCGTCATCTTCCGAAAGCTTCCTCCCCGTTTGTCGTGGTGTGTTCGGAGTTATTATCTCATCTGCGCGGCGGGCAGGGTACCCCTGCGGGTAAATCTGCCTTTTTTGACATATGTTTTTAAGAAAACATTATAAACGGCGGAGAATCACGCTGTTCTTTTGTCCCTTACACAAAAAAGGGTCACCGAAAAGCGCATAGAGGAGGAGTTGCGGAGTTCACGTCGCGATTAACACTTTAATCGCAGTGAACAGAGCAAACGACGACAAGTTCGAGTCCCTTTCATCTTTCTTGGGTTTGTACCGTAACTTTGATACAATTTAATATGCGGTCGATTCTATTTTTTGATTTTTATCAGAGCCTCATTTAAGAGTTGAATTTTGCGTTGCTTCAATTTATTAAAGTATGTGTTGCATGTTGACCTATCCAAAACGAAGACGTATAGAGAGTGATTGTTGTTTTATTTTTTTGAAGCGCAACTATTATTAAATATAATTAGCGGTGATTTGATTCCTTCTAATACTTTATTATTTGCTCAATAATCATTTTTTACCTTTAATATATCATGGCTTACTTGCATTGTTCTTGTCAAAATACTTGTTAGCAGATTTGCTATATTCCTCTTTGCTGACAACCTTTTTGCCGATTAAATATCTGAGTTTTTCTCCAGATAATTTGTATTGGTTTATAATAGTGAAAATAGATTTTTAATTTGAGTGTTTTCTTTTTGGAATAAATACAAATTATCTTTTGAGTACATTATAGACTCCTTCTCAGAAAAAGGTTAACTAAGAACCATTTGAGTGGAGACTGATAGTATCTTAAAAATTTCTCTATAAGCTCCCAATCCTTGCTATTACCATCTATGTTCTCAATCGTGCCGGATGAAGACTTGGGGTTATAATAAAAAGCCTGCGTAAGAATTGAGTCATCATCTTCGTCAATTTCATACTGTGTAACAACAGCAATGAATTTGTTAGTGTGATCGCTTTTCAATCTGAAAAGAAGCGTATATAGGTATTCGTTTCCGTCTGCGTCGTGCATCCATATGTCTTCATATTCCCTTTTAAATAATGCCATAACTTTACCTTTCTTTTGTTGGTGTTTTTCCCTATGAGAAGTACAACAACACTTCTCATAGGGTCTTTATTATTTTGCAATCCCACTTTGAGTGCTTATTTCCGGTAATACTCGCTTAATAACCTCGGAAACATGCGTTACAGGCACAATTTCAATATCGAATTCATCAAGTTTTCCTTTTTCGTGAAGCCTTTTATAATTGTCTTTAGGTACGAATACGGTTTTGCATCCTTGCCTAATTGCTGCTTCGATTTTTTCGGACTCACCACCAATCTGAAAAATATACCCGTGCAAGTCTATCTCCCCCGTATAACAAAAATCATAACATACGGATGAAGAACGTAAAGCAGAAATGAAAAAAGCTGAAGAATATTATAATTCTCCTCATTCAGATGAAATTCCGATTCTATATAAAATAAGATTAAAATATGAGTTTGGATATGATGAGAGTATAGACAGATACTATTATGATTTAGCTAAAATGATATCAGAAGATAAAAATGGGCTATATGATAAAACACATTTTGTATTCTGGTATGTTTTAGGAGCGAAGCCTCTGGAACTTTCATATTTATCTGGAACAGAAAAAGAGGAACGATTATCGTTCTATAAAAAGCTAGAAACCAAGTATGGAATCCAGTCTCTATGTAAAAAAATTGAAACTATATTTTTAAAACCCTATGCATAGTATTTTGTTTTATATTCTTAGAGAATTATATCGATTTTTCCTCTTTTTGTATTCTCTGAAAAATTTACTATGCTGTAAAAAAGAATAGGACTTTCAAAGAAAAGAAGCTACGAAGAATGAAGCACTAAACTTTATTTCTTCACAGCCCCTAATTTTAGTATAAATACACTTATCATTCTTTTTTCTATTATCCTCTAAATAAACCGGCATGTTCGCTGTATCGTCAACAATCAGCAGATAATTCTTATCGCTTCTGCTATACTGTATATTGCGGAGATTAAACCTCAACATGAATACTGAACTGCATCCCGTCAAGAGGACAGAGAAATAAAGTGTTTTTCACAAAAAACATGATTAACCGCAGATTTTGGTTAGATTTAGTCTATTCGGAATTTGCGGTTTTTTCTTTTTTGACATAACAAAAACTCCCTTCATAGTTAACAGTGTTTTTGCATTTCACTGTCTTCCATAAAGGGAGCATACCAATTATAGGAGGCTTTTTTTGAAGGTTTAGAAAGTATGTGGTTTTGGTTTTTCCTTCCGTTTTACGTTGTGTTTAAGGAGTATGAAAACTTCTTAGTTTTTATAATACTGTGATACAGTCGCAACGCTTGCTACTCTTAATTTTTCTTGCAGTTCTTCCGGAGTTGCTTTAGTTTCTGCGTATTTCACATGGTACATAGCAAATCCATTTCTAATTCTTCGGCTTAATGTACTTTTTGAATTAATATCATAATATATCCCTGCTTTATTATATAAAGAAATCAACACATTATTAAATGTTTGATCACTCAATAAAGCGATCTTTTTCGTCTGCTTAAACTCTTTATAGAATAAATATAGGTTGATATCTGTATATTTTATGTCAATAGATTCAGCTCGCAATCCTTGTACCCTATAGCCCAAATCATAAATATACTCATTAATCTCAGACAATAGTGTTTTTAAGCACTTATAAATATCCTCGCTTATCTCGATTCTCCACTGAATGTCTTTTTGATTATCATGAGGGAAATCCATTCTTTCATTTATTTTTTTCAAACCATAAGCCACTTGGTAAAGCCGATCAGACGTTCTGTTTCGGATATAAATAACAAAAGCACTATCTTCTTCTACAACATCTTCATTTGTTAATCCTAACACTTCACCTAATCTTAATCCATATTCATACATTAATTTTAAAACCAGTTGTATATTTAGTCCTTCAGATTCAGAATTTTTCAGTAATAGTTCATATTCATTGGGAGTTATGTATTCTACATCTTTTGTTTTTTTCGGTTTTATAGTAGCCTTAAGTTTAATCTTTTCTTGTATTCTTTTATAATTCCAATCAGCATAAGAAACACGGAATCCCATTTCGCTTATGAAATTATTATAAGAAGAAAAATAATCTTTAACTGTTGAAGCGCTTCGTTTTACCGATAAATCAAATTGATATCCATTTTTACTCGTATAAGGCTCGCCTAATAAAAACATAATCAATTCATCAACCATATACTCCATGATTTCATCAAGATTATATTCATTGACTACCAAAAAACAGTATAGTAGCCGTAGAGCATATGATATTGTTCTTCTGGTAGAGAATGGTTTGCTGAATAATCCCCGATTTAAATAATCATTGATTGAAAAAAACAGTTTTTTCTCTGCCTCTGATGATATATCTAATGGTTCTTTTCTCATTTTATAGTCAGCAATACAGTTTTCTGAACGTCCGACTATTATCGGTGGTATACCATCATTAGATCGCCGCGATCCCGCAGTGCTTACAGAATTCA
>JAHLBL010000095.1 GCA_020625635.1 bacterium | reverse complement strand
TAGCAAGGCGTGCGCCGCGAATTGTGCGGTGTTGCCTTAATGAAAACGATCCTCCGCTTTGCGGAAAAGATAAAACGATAAAATGAGAGGACTGGTAATATGGCATTCCCAATCTGGACCTTTGTGTCCGCAATCTGCACCTTCGCCGTCACGGCGATAATCGGAAAATTCCTCGTGCCGTTTCTGCACAGGGTAAATTTCGGTCAGACTATCCTCGAGGAAGGTCCCGCGTGGCACAAGAGCAAGCAGGGCACTCCTACAATGGGCGGAATTATGTTTATTATCGGAATCACTGTCGTCACAACGGCGTGTGTGCTCCTCTTCAACGCGACCGCCGACATCACCATCTTCCAGTTTCAGGCTCAGCGCTGTACGACCTTCGTGTTCGCGGGGCTCGGACTGGCGCTGGCTCACGGCGCGATAGGCTTTGTCGACGACTACATCAAGGTCGTTAAAAAGCGCAACCTCGGTCTTACCGCGATCCAGAAGCTCGTGCTCCAGTTCGCGGTCACGATCGCCTACCTCGTTGTGCTCGCTATGATGGGCTACGACACCGCCACACGGATACCCTTCGTGCCTGAGCGCGTCGATCTCGGCTGGTTCTACTACATAATCGCGGCTGTAGTGATCGTAGGCGTAGTAAACGCCGTCAACCTTACCGACGGACTTGACGGTCTCGACGGCTCGCTGACCTTCTTTGCCGCGCTGTTCTTTATGCTTATCGCGAGCTACCTCAATTATATGGGCGTAACTCTCTTCGCCGCGGCTGTTGCGGGCGGCTGCCTCGGTTTCCTCGTATGGAATTTCTACCCCGCGAAATGCTTTATGGGCGACACGGGCTCGCTGTTCCTCGGCGGAATAGTCTGCGCGCTCGCGTTCGCTATTGATATGCCGATTCTCCTGCTCCCGCTGGGAATCGTTTACCTTTGTGAGATCGGCTCCGTCGTGCTCCAGGTCGGCTACTTCAAGCTCACCCACGGAAAGCGTCTCTTCAAGATGAGCCCGATCCACCATCACTTCGAAATGTGCGGCTGGTCGGAGGTCAAGGTCGTCTCCGTATTCAGCGCCGTAGAGGTCGTTTTCGGCGTGATCGCCTTCCTCCTCGTAAAATTCGGAGTGCAAATATAAAAATTCGAAAGGTTAATGCTTATGGCTCCACAGGCAGAGGTTGCCCGTAAAGGCAGGGATAACCGCCGTTTTGACGAACAATTGAATAACTCCCGCTCAAGACGCCGCGAGCCCGACCGCCGCAGAGCTTCCGACCGCAAACGCGAACAGGAGCGCGGACGCGCGACAGACCGCCGCGAACAGGAACGCAGGAGCGAGCCTGAGCGCCGTGAGCCCGAGCGCCGTATCCGCCGCCCGAAAATCAAGTGGCTGGAGCGCGGAATGGGACTTGACCTTCCGTTTATGCTGCTCGTGCTGGTGCTCGTTATCATCGGAATGATAATGATGTTCTCCGCGAGCTACCCCGTCGCTATGTACAACAAGGACGACAGCTACTTCTACATCAAGCGTCAGGTCATTTTCGCCCTGATAGGACTTACGGTAATGGTGCTGATTTCGTTCTTTAACTATAACAAGCTCCACAGATTCGCCTTCCTCGTCCTTCTTATTTCGATGGGACTGCTGGTCGTGGTGCTGGCGGCGCCGTCGTCGACGGGCGTCCACCGATGGTTTGAGTTCGGTCCCGTCGAGATCCAGGCGTCTGAGATCGCAAAATTCGCCGTAATACTGTTTATGGCTCACTGGTGCAGTCTGCACTACGATAAGATGGACACCGTCAGCTACGGCGTTGTTCCCGGGCTCGTGATTTTCACGCTCATAGCGGGACTTCTCGTGCTCGAGCCGCACTACTCGGGTATCGTTATCATCGGAATACTGATGGTTATTATGCTCTACATCGGCGGAATAAAAATCAAGTACCTCGCGATAGGAGCGATTTTACTCGGGATCGCGATAGTTGTCGCGTGGGTTACGGGAATCCTCACCTACGCTATGGAGCGTATGGACGGCTGGGGACAGGCGCTCAACCCCGCTCCCGGTATGGAGAACGCGACGTGGCAGACGCGAAACTCGCTGTACGCCATCGGTTCGGGCGGGCTTTTCGGTCTCGGTCTCGGACAGTCCCACCAGAAGTATCTCTACCTTCCCGAGCCGCAGAACGACTTTGTATTCGCGATAGTCTGCGAGGAGATAGGTTTCGTAGGCGCTCTGATAATTCTCCTGATTTTCGCCCTTCTCGTATGGCGCGGGATCACCCTCAGCCTTCGCTCCAAGGACCGCTTCGGCAAGCTCCTCGGAATCGGACTTTCGTCCCAGATAGGCGTGCAGGTCATACTTAATATTCTCGTTATCACCGACTGGCTCCCGAACACAGGTATCAGCCTGCCGTTCTTCAGCTACGGAGGCAGCTCGCTCATAATGCTGCTCGCCCAGATGGGACTTGTGCTCTCGATCTCGCGAACGGCGAACATAGAAAGGCAATGACCGTTATGAAGATATTATTCGCAGGAGGCGGAACGGCGGGTCATATCAACCCCGCTCTCGCCATCGCGGGCTATGTCCGCGAGAAAAACCCCGACGCCGAGATACTCTTTGTCGGTAACCGCGGCGGAATGGAGGAGACCCTCGTCCCGAAGGCAGGCTTTAAGATGGAGTTCATCACCATCAGCGGCTTCAGACGCAGTATGAGCCCCTCCGCCGTAAAGCACAATTTCAAGACCGTGCAGAGAACCTTTTCCTCCTCTAAGGAGGCTAAAAAGATCATTTCGGAGTTTAAGCCCGACATCTGCGTCGGCACTGGCGGCTACGTCAGCGGTCCCGTTCTCAGAACAGCCGCAAAGATGGGCGTGCCCACAATAATCCACGAACAGAACGCCTACCCGGGCGTTACCAATAAAATGCTCGCCAAATCCGCGAAGCGCGTTATGCTCGCGGTAAAGGGCAGCGAAAAGCACTTTGACAAGAACTGCAACTACGTCGTTACGGGCAACCCCGTCCGCCGCGAGATCCTCACCGCCGACAAAGCGGCTTCGAGAGCGGCTCTCGGCGTTGACAGCCGTCCGCTCGTGCTCTCGTTCGGAGGCTCTCTCGGAGCTAAGATGGTCAACGAGAATATGGTCGGTCTGCTCGCGAGAAGCGGTCAGGACGGACGGTATCAGCACATCCACGGCTACGGCAAGTACGGCAGCAGTATCCTTGATCTGATCCGCCAGAGAGGCACCGACGTTTCCGAGTGCGATAACCTCGACGTGCGCGAGTACATCGACAATATGGCTGAGTGTATGGCAGCCGCCGACCTCGTTATCTCTCGCGCGGGCGCGATAACTCTCTCCGAGATCCAGGCTCTCGGCAAGCCCGCGATCCTGATCCCCTCGCCGAACGTAGCCGAGAACCACCAGTTCCACAACGCGATGGCTCTCGTAAACAACGGCGCGGCTGAGATAATCGAGGAAAAGGACCTCACGGAGCAGCTCATCATCGAGAAGGTCGACGGACTTCTTATGAACCCCGACAGGCTCGAGGCGTTCCGCGAGAACTCCCGCAAAATGGCTATCACCGACGCGAACGAGAGGATCTACTCGGTTATCAAGCAGGTGCTTAATAGTGGAAAGTTGAGAGTTGAAAGTTGAAAGTAGAAAGTGTAAAGTGGAAAGTTGAGAGTTGAAAGTGAATGACGCGTAGAAAAATCGGTTGTGGAAATAACAGCGGTCCCCGACCGAATTAATATTTCGCTTGCGCGAAGTGAGAGCCTTCCTCTGAAAATAAGAGGGGAATGCTTACCATCCGCTTTCCGGCTTGAACTAAAAAACCTCCTCACACATCCCCGAAAACCCCATAATATATACTGTCATCAAGTTTAAGGGGTTGTATGAGGTGTCAGTATATTTGATAAACGGCTCTAAACGGCTCAGCGGCGACGTTGAGGTTCAGGGAGCCAAGAACAGCGCGCTGCCGATTATCGCTGCCGCTGTTCTCACGAAGGGCGAAAACGTCTTTCACAACTGTCCGTCGCTCAGCGACGTCGACGTCGCTCTAAGGATAATCCGCTCGCTCGGAGGAAAAGCACGCTTCTCGGGCGGAGCTTTGCTCATAAACTGCGACGATATACATAACGACAGCGTTCCCGACGCTCTCACGCGCGAAATGCGCGGCTCGGTCGTGTTCCTCGGAGCTCTTCTCGCCCGTATGGGCAGGGTCGTGCTCGGGCTCCCGGGCGGCTGTGAGCTGGGCGCGCGTCCTATCGACCTCCATCTCAGGGCGCTTCGCCTTATGGGAGCGGAGATCAGCGAGCGCGGCGGAGTGCTCGAGTGCACCGCCGACGGAGGACTTTTCGGGGCTGATATAGCCCTCTCGTTCCCGAGCGTTGGCGCTACCGAGAACATCATCCTCAGCGCCGTCACCGCCGACGGAACAACAACCATCACCAACGCCGCCCGCGAACCCGAAATCTGTGATCTGTGCGATTACCTTAATTCGGCGGGCGCGAAGATATACGGAGCAGGCGAGGGCACCGTCGTGATCGACGGCGTAAAAAGCCTCTCGGCTGTCTCGCATACGATAATTCCCGACAGGATCGTAGCGGCGACGCTTATGTCCGCTGCCGCGGCGACAGGTTCGAGGATCACTTTAAAGGGGATAATTCCCTCCCACCTCGGCGCGGTCACGCCCGTGTTTGAGGAAATGGGCTGTATCGCCGACTGCCGCGGGACCGAAATGCGCTTCTGCGCGCCCGAAAGGCTCCGCCACACCGAGGTCGTGCGCACAATGCCCTACCCGGGATTCCCCACCGACGCTCAGGCTCCGCTGACCGCGGCAGCCGCGGTAGCTAAGGGGACTTCCGTTTTTGTGGAAAACATATTCGAGAGCCGCTACAAGCATATCGGCGAGATGATACGCCTCGGCGCGGACATTAAAATACAGGACAGAGTCGCCGTGATAAACGGCGTTAAACGGCTCTACGGCGCGCGCGTAAGGGCGTGCGATCTGCGCGGAGCGGCAGCGCTGGTAACGGCTGCGCTCGCCGCCGAGGGCGAAAGCGAGATCTCGGGCGTCCGCTATCTTGAGCGGGGCTACGAGGACTTCGAGCTGACGCTCAGCTCACTCGGCGCGGATATAAAGAAGCTGTAAAAGCCTTCCCCTCGGGGGAAGCCGACGTTAAAAGTAAGGGAAAGGAGGAAAAGCTATGGACGAGAAAAGACCGCCTCGCAGACGCGAGCTGACACCGAAAGAAAAGAAAAACCTCGAAAAGCAGCGCGAGAACGAGCAGCGCCTGAATCAGCGCAAGGCTAAGAAACAGGCTAAGCAGCGCGAGAACGAGCGCCGCGGCAAGCGCAGGGGAGACGGCGCGAATATCGTCCTCGATATCCCTCCGAAGCCTAAGAAAAGAAAATGGAAAAAGACGGTCTCCGACGTTATCGCGCAGGAGACAGACAAGCGTGTGCGCGACCTTGAGGCTACCGACCACAAGGACGGCTACTACGCCGACGAGGTCGCCGTGCGCAAGGCTCAGGCTGAAAAGCAGCGCAAGATACGACGCGCCGCTCTGCCTAAGCAGCTCACTCCAAAGCAGCGCCGCAGACGCAGGATAATCACCTACGTTTCAATTATCGCGGGCGTGCTTATCGTGGGCATAGCCCTCTCGCTGACGGTCCTATTCAAGACCGAGCGCATTATCGTAAGGGGCAACAAGTACTACGACGATTCACAGGTCATCCGCTTCTCGGGCGTTCACGAGGGCGAGAACATATTTATGACTACGGTTTTCGGCAACGCGGACGGCGTTCCCGAGCACCTGCCTTATATTAAATCCGCGAAGCTCAGCTTCGAGATCCCGAACGCCATCGTGATCACGGTCGAGAACGAGGAGCCCTACTACGTACTTAAAAGCGACAATAAATACTATCTCGTCAGCCAGCAGAACAGGATCCTCGAGCAGGTGGACAAGCGTCCCGACAATATAATGTTTGTCAACGCTCCGTCGCTGAAACGTCCCGAGGTCGGCGCGTTCGTTGAGTTTGAGAAGACGCGCTATACCTTCACGATGAATCAGATCACCGAGAGCCTCGTCAACAACGGCTACGAGGGCGTGACGAGTATCAACATAAGACGTCTCTCCGACATAAGGATAATCTACGACAACCGTATAGAGATCCGCCTCGGAAAGGCGAGCGACATCGACTACAAGATCCGCACCGCGTTTACTATAATCCAGACAAAGCTTGACCCGAACAACTCGGGCAGGGTAACGGGTGTGCTCAATGTAGCCAACTGCCACAGCACCAAGAAATCGTACTTCGACCCCGAGGGCTTCCGCGGAGACGAGGAGACTACGGCTCCGACAAAGCCGACCACCGAGCCGACTACCGCCACGGAGACGGAAACGGAGACCGAGGAGGAAACGTACGAGGAGTACTACGAGGAGCCTGACGAGGAGGAGACCGACTTTGTCGACCTTGACGGCGACGGTATTCCCGACGACGACACGGTCGAGGGCTACGATTCCGACGGCGACGGCGTTCCCGACGACCTCGACGGCGACGGCG
>JAHLBL010000094.1 GCA_020625635.1 bacterium | reverse complement strand
TAAAACTACGCAATTTTTTTCTTTTTTGCAGGGTATATGAGTAGGGATATTTTATAAAAAGGAGATATTGCCATGAAATCACCGAAATACACAACCGCGCAGGCAACAGTCGGGGCAATGGTATGAGCGTCGACATCAGGCTGATTGCGGAGGTCGTTACCGCGCTCGGCGTAATATTGGGAACGTTGCTGACGGTGTACAAGTTCTACGACGGTACAAAGCGGCGCAACGAGGAGCAGAGCAGGGAAATCAGGCGGATCAAGACCGAGCAGACGCTTATCTGCTTCGCGCTCAGCGCCTGCCTCGACGGGCTCGAACAGCTCGGAGCGAATCACACCGTCCCGAAGGCGCGCGAAAAGCTCGAAAAGCACCTAAATCAGGCTGCGCATGACGAAAAATAAGGAGGAACACCATGAAAACAATAAGCATAAAATGGATTAAGGCGGCGGGCGTGAGAGCGCTTAAGACTGCGGCTCAGACTGCCGTCGCTTCAATGGGAGTATCGGTATTTATTTCCGATATCAACTGGGTTGCGGTGATATCCGCTTCCCTGACGGCGGGTATTCTCTCGCTGCTCACGAGTGTGGCGGGACTGCCCGAGGTGAAGGAGGACTAATCAATGTCAGTCATTGACGGAAAAATATTATTGACAAAAAATCCCTGCTACGGGGCTTATCAGAAAATGATCCCGAAGGGAATAGTCGTCCATTCGACAGGAGCGAACAACCCGTATATCAAACGCTATGTTCAGCCTGATGACGGAATCATCGGCAAGAACATCTACGGAAACGACTGGAACAATCCGAACGAGGATATCTGTGTCCACGGCTTTATCGGAAAGGACAAGTTCGACAGAGTAAAGTTCTACCAGACGCTTCCTTTTGACATCTGCTGCTGGGGTGTAGGAGGCGGAAGAAACGGCTCTTATAACTACGACCCCGCGTATATTCAGTTTGAAATGTGCGAGGACGACCTCAGGGATAAGTCGTACTGTAAGACGTGCTACGACAAGGCGGTCGAGGTCTGCGCCTACCTTTGCAGGAAATACGGCATAAGCGCTGATAATATCGTCAGCCACCGCGAGGCTTATCTTAAAGGCTACGGCTCCGACCATTGGGACCCCACGAACTGGTGGGACAAGTTCGGCTATACGATGAGCGGCTTCCGCAAGGCGGTAAAGAAAAAGCTCAGAAAGACCGTGAAGTACAAGCTTCGTGAAAACGGAGCGCTGTACGAATACGGCTACAAGGACGTTCTCGGAGACTCCTCAAAGGTTCTGAAATCCCTGAAAAAGGGCAGCGCGGTCACGTGGCTGAAGGACGACAGCTGCGGCTGGAGCAAGGTAAAAAGCGGCAGTGCCGAGGGCTGGATAATGAATTCCCACATTGAGACAGACAAGCTCTCGTCATTCCCCGAGGAGGTCCTCAGGTCGGACACACGCGCCGTCCGTATAAAGGACAAGAAGGCGGCAGGCGAGGAAATAATTAAAAAGGGCGTGAGGATCACGGTTATCTGCCAGATGGAGCGCGGCAGATATATCGGCAAGCGCTATATCGCCGTCGGCGGTAAGAGGTATTATATTTAGCGGAATAACGTAAGGGGCTTGCTTAAAACTAAAAGGGCAGCCCCGTATGTAAAATGCCATTCAATAGTGATCAGTTTAAAGTGAAAAGCGGAAAGCAGTATAGTTAATAACAATGCCTTCAAAAATCACGTTGTCCTGCTTACAACTTATCACTTTTCACTATCGACACAGCGTTATTATTCAGGGTGAGGCTCGTCTGTTTTGAGCCTCACCTTTATTCCCGTACGTTTAGCGTATAGGCGATTTACATAGTTTTTGATGATGCAAAATGTGGACTATTCACAAAAATTAAATTTATACTATAATCAAACTCTAAAAGGGATAAAAATTTTGAAAGTGAGTAGATTTGACATATTTTTTGTGGTAAAATAACAATAATAATGCGGAATTTTGTGGAAAGGAGCGAAAAACTTGGCTTATGTAGTAGATAAATTGCAGAAAAAAGCAGATGACGGCGAAGGAAAACGCTCCGAATATATACTTCCGCACGGCTTGGGAAGGATAGTTTCGTACCATCCTTTCGATAGCATGCAGATTATTTTCTATGAAGTCCATACATCCGAGCTTCCCGACCTTTGGGATCTGGGCTTCCGTGTTAAGAGAAACAGCAGATATTTCAGAACGCTTATCTGCAAGCAGGGGGAATGTGAGTTTTCCGTCAACGGCGTAAGAAAACCCCTGCGGTTCGGACAGGCTATGATTGAGTACGGATTCGCGGATAACGGCAGCTTTTCTTTTTCGTCAGACAGATTCACGGGCGTTGAAATAAAAATTTGTATCAATGAAATAGCGAGAGACAGCATAATGTTCAAAATGCTCGGTTACGCGATACTCGGTATGACGCTTCCTCTGGAGGAGATTTCCGAGAGCAACGGTTATATTGTGCCGTATTCGCGCGATACAGAGCAGACGATCGATAAGCTTATGAAGATGGGCTTTGACGGCGAGGACGTAATGATACTCGCCCATACTATTGAGATAGTTCATTATATATGTACCGATATCGAGAAGCTGAACAATACTCGGGAGCCGACTGACGAAAGACAGCTCGCAATAGCAAGGGATATTCACAACTCGCTTACCGAGAATTTCGGCTCAAAATGGACGGCGGGGTACTTCGCCGAGAAATACGGGCTGAGCGATACCACGGTTAAAAAGTATTTTAAAAACGTCTACGGCTACGGCTTTAAGGAATACCAGACCAAAATCAGGATGGAATGGGCGGAGAACAAGCTGCGCACGACTGATATGACGGTGTGTCTCATATCGGAGATAACGGGCTATTCGTCTCAGACAAAGTTTACAAACGCGTTCAAAAACTACTTCGGAACTACGCCCCAAAAATACAGGGGAATGATTCGCGTTCATAATTCGAGGAAAAACTATGCGAAAAAAGCGAAAGAATAACTTCGCGAATCTGCATTTTCAGTTTTTATCAAGGAGTAGATTCCATGAAAAAAATCAGAAAGTCCATAGCCTTCGTGCTGTTTATGGTGATGATGCTGAGCGTTCTGTGCTCCGCGCCGTTCAGCGTATCGGCGACAGGCAACACGTGGGATCCCGCTAATGGTGTTTACGACATCAGCACCGAGGCGGATTTGTTCGCGTTCAGGGATTCGCTTAATAACGAAGAACAATATGACGGTATAACAGTAAATCTTCTAAATGATATTGAAATCTCCGCGGGTACTAACTATGTATCGCCTTGCTCAAACGGAAGCGCGGACGTATATTTTTTCGGAACATTTAACGGCAACAACCATACTATCTCCAACCTTAATATGGTATCTTCCGATAATTCCACTACTTCGTTCCTGCCGTTCCTCGGCGACGCGACAATCAAGGATTTAACGCTGAAGGATGTTACGATTAAAAACGGTTACTCATGGACCGCGGCTTTCGCGCCTGTATCTTTAGGCGATGACAAAATAATAAACTGCCATCTTGAGGGTAACTGTTTAATCAAATCTGATGTTAATTTCAGTAGCAACTGGAATTACACAGCGGGAATTATTGCGGATAATTATGCGGGCAGTCTTGAAATCAGGGATTGTTCCGTTGGCGAGAATGTAACCATCATAGGAACGACAAATGAGGCGAAATACCGTGTAACGGCAGGAATTCTCGCGTATATAAGAAAAGGCGGAAATAACACTTTGATTAGCAATTGCGAAAATCGGGCGAGTATTGAGTCAAGTTATATTGCGAGCGGTATTGTAGGAACCGTTACATCCGATAGCTCAAACTATAATTCATTAACAATAGATGATTGTATCAATTACGGCGATATTACTTCCCCTGCAATTGGAAACGGTATAAAGAGAATGGCGGGTATTTTAGCCGAAAGCTTCAGCTGGTCAACCGTGTATATTGACAGGTGCGCGAATCACGGCGATATTACCGTTAACGGAAGCTGTGCAACCGGCAGCGGCGGTATCGCGGGTGAGGTTGCTTATTGCGCAATACAGAATACTTACAACACAGGTACGATTACCGCGTTGAACTCCAATACATTGGGCGGAATTGTCGGACAGTTCAGAACCGAACAAACAGGTAAGCCTGTTTACACGGGAGGTACCGAGGTTGTTTACTTCCCCGAGCAGTTCAATTCAATGGTCAACTGCTATAATACGGGAGCCATATATGGCGGAAACACCAATTATGTAGGAGGATTAGCCGGCATTATTCAGGACAGTTCCTCCGGCGCTCAGCACTCTATTATAGAAAACGCTTATAACTTCGGTACAATTAGCGGAGGAATAAATGCAGGTAATGCCTGCGCTGAAATCCAGAACACATCCGTGAGCAATACTTTCTCACCTTCGGGAACACAGTGTATCGGAACAAATTCAGGAGCCGCTGTAAGCACATCACATCTCGGCTACTTCACATCGGCGAATACCGACGGTATAATCTATCCCGCGACAATGACAACAGGTCAGAGCGAAGTAATCTCAGGTCAGCCCCTTTCTGATAATCTTCTCAAAACATTGAACAGCTGGGTAAGTGATAAAAACGCTGAACTGGAAAACGACGGAAACGATTACCGCTACCTGACTTGGAAAATGACGAACCCTGCTTCCGAGGACGGTTCAAAAGGCGTAACAGTCCACCCGATGTTCGGCGTTCTGGTTGAGCAAACTCTCAACTTCCACGTAAACGAGCCCGGCGCGGCGGACAGGCTTTTTCGTGTATATAACGGCGACGCGAGCGATGCTGAGGATAAAACCGCATACACTTTTACAAACGGCAAGGTTGAAGCCTTCTATAATATCCCATCCTTTGCCGAGGACGACTATGTATTCGCGGGCTGGTATTACCGTACCCGAAAACGATAAAAACAGCTCCGCAAACGCCTTTGAGTTTGACGCTGAAATCCCCGCTAACCTGAGCGACGTTTACGCTCACTGGATCCCTGTCGGCGAGGTCGAACAGCAGAAAAAACCGGACGATCCTGAGAATAAAGAGACAAACGATTTTAAAGAGCTCCCCGAAAGTATGAACGGAAAATACAAGGGCTTTGAGCTCTTCGGCGTTCAGATTCGTCCCGAATATAATTTTGACCACAACTACGGCGATGTAAAACCGGGCGGTTTAAGATTTATCACCTCAATCAGCGAGGAGCTGCTCTCCAAGATCGACGCGTTATCGGATAAAAAGGTTGTCAGCGGAGAATACGAGCACGACGTCGAATACGGCTTTGTGACTGCCGCGGAAAGCACAGTGAATACCGTTGTAGATAATACCGTTTTTACCGTTGATAAAAATACATACAAGCTCCAGTACAGGGGCACGAACGTAAACGGTGTCGATACTCTTCTTGCCTCCGCTACTGCTGACGAGCGAAAAACTCCGAATAATTTCAGGTATATCACGAACGTCGACTGTACCTCTAAGGTTGGCGGTTACGGAAGTAATCCGAGAATACAAAGAGACCACAAAAACTTTACGAATTATCGTCTCGCGACATTTGTTGTGAAATACGATGACGACGAAACGGGTGAGAACAAGGGTAAGAATATTGCGGCGCGCGCATATATGCGCTACTACGACGCCAACGGCTTGCTGCGCACCTTCTATAACGACTACGCGGGAACCGACTTCTACGGCGGCTGCAGTACATATTATAACGCTTTGAAAGACGCTTTTAAGGCGAACAGAAATAAAGTGAATTAAGGAGGACGTTATGAAAAAGCAGTATTTAAAACCTGAGATAACTACGGAAGTCCTTCTGAAGGATGATGTGCTCCGTATGTCGGAGGCGACCGATAATAAATATGTCGGCTCGAAAAAACTGATTAAAAATAATTTTGATATAAATGATATTTTTAAAGACGATCCTGAGCTGGAAGGTCTTCTGTAATCTGACATAATTATATCTTTCCGCGCAAATCATTGTAAAATATCAGATTTGTTGTGAAAAACAAGAAGGCACATAACCGAAAGTGATGACGGTTGTGTGCCTTTTTACGTTATAAAAATCAAGAGGTCTGACTGTTGCGTTATTAAAAAAGCTGAAAATGTACGTTTTCAGAGGTTGTGGTGACATGTCGGAGTGGTTCATCTGTGCGGGGGCTTCGCTCTCGAACCGTTCGGCGTGTATCACAGCTATAAGTTTCATCAGCGCGACGGCGGGAAAACAGTCCGCAGGACTGTTTTCTGTTCCGCCTTTCGAATCTCCGATATTCTTTTAGTGACCCATCGGAGTGGTTCATCTGTGCGAGGGCTTCGCTCTCGAACCTTGCGGTGTGTGTCACAGCTATAAGTTTCATCGGCGCGACGGCGGGAAAACAGTCCACAGGACTGTTTTCTGTTCCGCCTTTCGAATCTCCGATATGCAAATGGTCACCATAGCAAAAGGAGTAGCCTGAAAGGCTACTCCTTTTGCTATGGTGACCCATCGGAGATTCGAACTCCGGACACCTTGATTAAAAGTCAAGTGCTCTGCCAACTGAGCTAATGAGTCATGGGGTGG
>JAHLBL010000093.1 GCA_020625635.1 bacterium | reverse complement strand
TCCTGTAGCCGTTATCATAAGCATATGGGCGAAGAAATATGCACACCGCACTCGATTCGGGAAGTAGTGCTTGACGAGATTGTCCTTGATGAAATCAACAAAACTATATACTACGCGAGAAACAACAAAAACGATTTCGTGGATTGCGTCAAAAAGAAAACATCTTCTCAATTGACAAGGGACTTCAACGCCAAGTGCTCTGAACTGTCAAAAGCTGAGCAGCGCGTTAAAGAATTGAAAACTCTGTTCAAAAGATTATATGAGGACAATATACTAGGGCGTATCAGCGATGAACAGTTTCGGATGCTGGCAGCCGATTATACTGACGAGCAGAAAGAGCTTGAATTACAGATTCCGATACTTGAAAAAGAAATCGACGAGTTAAAAAGCGAATGTGTCAACACTCAAAAGTTCCTTGATATCGTAAACAAGTACTTATACATTGAGGAACTGACACCGTCTGTACTTAGAAGCTTCATAAGTAAAATCGTAATTCACGAGCGCGACAAAAAGCACAGTAAAACCGCCATGCAAAGAATAGACATCTATTTCCGCTACATCGGACAGTTTGCCGTGCCAAATGAAAACAATATTACTAATGAAGATTATACAACTGAAAACGTAAAACGGACAGCCTGAGCTGTCCGTCATACATATGGGCACCGCATTACGCTGAAACATCCTTATGAGTAACAGCGTAAAGGCTGTTTTTTATCTGGTGGAGATAAGCGGGATCGAACCGCTGACCTCTTGAATGCCATTCAAGCGCTCTCCCAGCTGAGCTATACCCCCGTGTTAAGCTTCCCGAAAACTTATCGTCTCTTGTTTTTTACGATTTTGGTGATGATAATGGACGCAACAGCAAAAGCCACAATAACTCCGATAACAATTAAATAAACCTCAACGCCCGGTTCATCGGGTTTTACTATTTCAAGTGCTCTGAACTTGTCGAACATTATCTCACGTCCTCTCTACGACATATATATTAACACAGAAATATATGGAATGTCAATAATCAAATTAAGGTTTTTGAACATAAAGTATTGATTTTATTATCGGACTGTGATATAATTTATCAGTAAAATTGCGAACCGTGTTGTTTCGTTTAAATAAGCGAGCGGCAGGCCCTGCACGATTGGGGTCTGTGAACCATGTCAGGCGGGGAACCGAGCAGCATTAAGCATCACCACCGATGCGATGCAGTAAGTCTGTCGTTCACTTATTTAAACGATAGCCGTAAGCCGATGTGTTTTATGGCCTTACGGTTTGCAATTTTTTTGCTAAAAAGTATGAAGGGCGGGAAAATTGTGTATCAGGTTCTTTACCGAAAATGGAGACCGCAGAGCTTTAAGGACGTATCAGGTCAGCCTCAGGTTACCGTTACGCTCCAGAACGAGCTCAAAAGCGGTCGAATCAATCACGCCTATCTTTTTACGGGCTCGAGAGGAACGGGAAAGACGACCTGCGCCAAAATTCTCGCCAAGGCTGTAAACTGTCTCGACCTTCACGACGGCGACCCGTGCGGTCAGTGCGAGAATTGCAAAGGAATTGACGACGGCAGTATTCTCGATGTCGTCGAGATGGACGCCGCCTCCAACAGAGGAATTGCCGATATTAAGGCAGTTATCGACGAGGCTCAGTTCCGTCCGGCAAGAGCCAAGTACCGCGTCTACATCATCGACGAGGTTCATATGCTCACCACCGAGGCGTTCAACGCTCTGCTGAAAACTCTCGAGGAGCCGCCCGAGCACGTTATCTTTATACTTGCCACAACCGAGGTCCATAAGCTCCCCTCAACAATTCTCTCAAGATGTCAGAGGTTTGATTTTCACCGCATATCCCCCAAGGATATCAGCGCGCGACTGCGTTTTGTCGCGCAGCAGGAAAACGCGGAAATCGACGACGAAGCGGCGCGGCTGATCGCGGCGATCGCCGACGGCGGTATGCGCGACGCGCTCTCGCTTATGGACAGATGCCTGACATCAGGCTCTCACATCACCACCAACACGGTCCGCTCCGCGGCGGGACTTGTCCGAAAGGACTATCTCTTCGAGCTCGCGGCAGCGTGCATAAACAAAAACCCGGAAAAGGCTCTGAATATCATCAGCGATTTACACGGCGAGAGCAAGGATATGGCTCGCCTGTGCGACGAGCTGCTCGACCATTTCAGAAGTCTTATGCTCATTAAATCGACATCCCGCGCAAGAGATATGCTCGTGATGTCCGAGGATGAGTTTGAGACCGCGCTGACGCAGAGCGACTACCTCACTCTCGGCGAGATCGTCTATATCATGGACATTCTGCAAAACACCTTCCAGCGTATGGGAAAAGGCAACAGCAACAAAACCGAGCTGGAGATGGCGATCGTCAAGCTGACAGCTCCCGAGCTTGAGGGTACGAACGAGGCGCTTACGGCGCGTGTTTGCGCTCTTGAAAAAGCGCTTAAAAAGGGTATTACTCTCTCCCCCGCTCCGACCTTGGAGCAGCCAAAAACTCCCGAAGCATCTATCCCCGAGCCTCCCGTTACAGAAAGCGCGGAACCTGTTCAGACTGCCACGGAAGCAACAACCACTCCCGATGAGGACAAGCCGACCGAAGAGCCGACTGCTAAAAAGCCTGAGACGCCCGCAGAAAAGCCCGCGCAGAAAGCTGCCGCGCCCGTTACGCGCAGCGAGATAAATCTCGACGAGCTCTACGAAAACGCAAAGCCGTTCAGAAGATGGCCCGAGGTTGTGGAGAACATAATGCAGTACTCAAAGGCTATCGGCTCGGCGTTCAGCAACTCGAAGGCTTATGAGAGCGGAAACTATCTGCTTATAGACGCAGACTCCGAAATAGCTTTCCGACTGCTCAGAGAGGGCTCTCAGCGCGCCAACATCAAGTCGGCGATTCAGGAGGTCACGGGCAAGATGTACAGCTTAGGTCCGTACAAAAAGCCCGAAAAAAAGGAAGTCAGAAACGATCCGCTCGCCGAGCTCACAGAGAAGCTCAGGGAAAGCGGGATAAAATTCAACGAAGAATAAATATAATTCTATTTCAGAAAAATAATTTTACGGAGGAATCAATATGAAAGCAAGATTACCCAAAGGATACGGTGGCGGCGGCGCAGGAAATATGCAGCAGATCGCCCGTCAGGCACAGAAGATGCAGGAAGAGATGGAGGCAGCTACCTTAGCTCTTGAGGAGAAGGAGTACTCCGCAACCTCAGGCGGCAACGCGGTAAAGGTTGTTGTAACGGGCAAGATGGAGCTCAAATCCGTAGAGATCGAGCCCGAGGTCATCGATCCCGAGGATTCAGAGATGCTCTGCGACCTCATAATGGCAGCTACTAACGAGGCTCTCAGAGCCGCGACAAACGACAAAGAAGAGACAATGGGCGCTCTCTCGGGCGGACTTAATATCCCCGGACTCTTCTGATATGGCGAATTACAACGTTGCTCCGCTGGAGAATCTGGTGGAGCAGTTTGAAAAAATGCCAGGTATCGGTCATAAAACAGCCCAGCGACTTGCATATTATGTATTGAATCTGTCAAAAACAGAGGCAGAGAGATTTTCGACCGCGATCACCGACGCGCACGAAAAAATCCATTACTGCAAGGTGTGCTGTAACCTCACCGACCGCGAGCTATGTCCCGTATGCGCGAGCGCGAAACGCGACAAAAGCGTTATCTGCGTTGTGGAAACGCCGAGGGACGCCGTGGCTATGGAGGCGACCAACGAGTACAACGGCACTTACCACGTACTTCACGGAGCGATTTCACCGCTCAACGACATAGGTCCCGATGATCTGAAAATCAAGGAGCTTATCGCCCGTCTCAGCGGAGATGTCACAGAGGTAATTATGGCGACAAACCCGACTGTCGAGGGCGACGCTACGGCGATGTATATCTCCAGACTTTTAAAACCGATGGGTATTAAGGTGACGAGACTTGCGTACGGTATCCCTGTCGGCGGAGACCTCGAGTACGCGGATCAGATTACGCTCGCGAGAGCCCTGGAAGGCAGGAATGAGCTGTGAGCAGTGAAACCGTAAAAACTATCGCAAAAAACAAAAAAGCTTATCACGATTACTTTGTGATCGAAACATTTGAGGCAGGAATCGAGCTGATGGGCTCCGAGGTTAAGTCAATCCGCGCGGGAAGGGTTAACCTTAAGGACAGCTGGTGCTCAATCGTCAAGGGCGAAATGTTCGTAAACGGTATGCACGTATCGGTTTACGAGCAGGGCGCCATGTGGTGCAAGGATCCGCTGAGAGTCCGTAAGCTCCTGCTGCATAAGCGTGAGATTATGAAGCTTATGGGACAGGAGCAGCAGCAAGGCTACTCCATTATACCGCTAAGTCTGTATTTCAAGGGCAATCACATCAAGCTCGAAATCGGACTTTGCAAGGGCAAAAAGCTCTATGACAAGCGCGACGATATGGCTAAACGCTCCGCGAAGCGCGACATAGAGCGAGCGCTGAAAAACAGTCAGTATTAATGCAGCTTTAATATATGGGGATGTAAAGGTTTCGACGGGGGTTTTGACCCTTGGTAAGCGAGTAGCGGTGCGGGACCGCTATAAAATCCGCAATTTTTTAAAACAACTGACACTAATAAAGTTGCAATGGCAGCTTGATGCTGCCTGTCCTGACTGAGAGCACCACGGCTCAGTTAAGGGCATCGACTTAGTGGTAAATGTGAATCGCGGATTGTTCCGACCGCGGTCACACATCAGGAACTACCGAAGCGCATAGCCTGTTATTGGGCGCTACGCCAAGGGAATGTAAATCAATAACTACACTCGTAGAAAGCCTCGGCAATGAACTTTCGGACAGGAGTTCGATTCTCCTCATCTCCACCACAGGAGTATTACACGAACACCTACTATTACGTAGGCGGTTTTGCCTTAACAATATGGCTGTAATACTTATACTGAGAAAAAGCGATTCAGTTTTATGCTGGATCGCTTTTTCTATTCGCTGTGTAGCTTTACTACATATAGGAAATGCCCCTCTGCGTTTTCTTTTCAGAGGGGCATTTCTCTATTGATTATGAAAACCGGATTACTGCTTTTTGGAGTTAGCGCTATCCACAGCTTTTTCCAGCTCAGCAACACGCGATTGAATAAGCTGGAGCATATAAAAGATGTTGTCAAACGCCGGGGTATCAGGGTTGTCGTTAGCTGCACGTTCAGCATAACATTCCGCTACGTCGCAGAGTGCGCGGATTTCAAACAACTCAATGCTTAAATCACCCATAGTAAATTCTTTCATAGAAAAATCCTCCTAAAAATGTAATAATGATTTACTGTTGTATTTGCCTTTCGGTGTCTGTATTATACTACACTTAATAAGTACATTTCAATTCGCATGTTATACAATGTTTAAGTGTATTTTTTGTGTACAATTTACACTTGTTAAGTACATTTTTATATGATATAATACCATTAAGCAAGGAACAGTAAGGCAGTGGTTTCCGACTTCTCTATGCAGCTCCATAGCTGTTAAGGGGGGGAAACGTTATGGAATACATAATTTGCTTTGCACTTCTCGTAACAATTATCGTTGTCGCGTTGAATAAAAAGTAAAGCCGCCTTGCACTGCAACTGCAAGACGGCTTTTTAAATAAGTCTATCTGCGGAAACAACTGCTTTAGCTGTTCCTTGTGGTTTTATTATAGCAGAATTATAACTATTAGTCAATAGATAGGCGGTGCTTTTTTGGCAGTAAATAAATATACAGAAGCGCGTAAACGTGCCAATGAGAAGTATAATGCAAAAACGTATGATCGAATTAACATAGCAATTCCAAAGGGCGCAAAAGATAAAATCAAGGTTCACGCTGAACAGAGAGGCGAGAGCGTGAACGGATTTATAAAACGCGCTATAGATGAAACTATGGAGCGCGACGGCGATTATACCGTGCTTTCCGGCGCAGCGAGAATACAGCCTGATCGTATGGATCGCTTTACCTCTGACGCCGGGGATTTTGAAATCGTTAAGTCCGCACCGAAAGAGTGATGTGGAATGATATAAATATACCGGCTCAGCTAACATTGCCAAGCCGGTATATTTCTTTTCATACGCTGTTTCTTAAAGCGGCAAGCTGTTCTATGCGTTGAGCCAACGGTGTAGAACTGCCGCACATTCGTTTAGACTTTCTTTCATTGTGCTCAAAATACGGTCGTAGACGATCAAGATTAGCCGGAGCACGCAAGCGGCTCATAGCCGCCGCGTTTAGGCGTTTAACGTCATTGACGTGTAGTTTCATAGCTTTTGCAATTTCTTCAAAAGAGGCATTATAATAGTAATGCTTTCGGATAACATCTGCTTGATCTCCCTCAAGCCCGGAAAGTATAGTTTCTAACTCTTTATGCAGCTCCTGTTTCCACACTTTTGTTGTAGTTTTTTTCTACGTCAACATCTGCCGGGATAGTATCTTCAAACGTACTATCAGAATCATTTTGCAATGGTGTATTTCTGTGCTCCGGACTTCGTTGAAGCTGTTATTCAAAAGAACATTCTTCCCATTCGCTCTCTGAAAAGCAAGCCCAGATTGCTTCATTCCAAGCCAGCTGTAAGCTTCC
>JAHLBL010000092.1 GCA_020625635.1 bacterium | reverse complement strand
AAATTATGAAGATAATAAGATTGATTCCGCTCGCGATATCGGTAGCGGCGCTGTGCGTACTCGTCGCCGTAACGGGCAGTGAAAAGCAGCAGAGGAAAGCGGCAGCGCGTCAGACCGTAACCGCGCAAACGAAAGCCGAGCCGAAGAAAGCGCCGCGCGAGATGAGAGGCGTGTGGGTTACATATATGGATCTGGATATGCAGAACACTGATATGAGCCGCGAAAGCTTCAAGAAGAGGTTCAGGCATATCGCCGACACAGCGAAGAAGGATAAATTCAACACGCTGATCGTTCAGGTAAGACCGTTCTGCGACGCGCTGTACAGATCGTCGTACTATCCGTCGTCGCATATCCTCAGCGGAAAGCAGGGAAAATACGCGGGGTACGACGCGCTTGAATATATGTGCGCCTACACGCACAAGCTCGGGATGGAGCTGCACGCGTGGGTGAATCCCTACAGAGTGCGCAGCAGCGCGACGCTGAAGCTCTCCGCCGACAATCCTTATAAAAAGAACCCCTCTCTCGGGGTTAAGGTCGGCAACGGTATCTATCTCAACCCCGCTCTGCCGAAGGTGCGCGAGCTTATAGAGAACGGAGTAAAGGAGATCGTTCAGAACTACAACGTTGACGGAATACAGTTCGACGACTACTTCTACCCCACCGACAGGCGTAGCTTTGACGGTCAGGCTTACAGGGAGTATTCCGAAAAAGCCTCCGAACCCCTGCCGCTCGATAAGTGGCGGATCAACAACGTAAACATCCTCGTCGCCGAGGTTCACGACATCGTTCACAGCGTAAAGAAAAACGTCGTGTTCGGCATATCGCCGCAGGGCAACATCGACAACGATTACAGGATGTACGCCGACGTAAAAAGCTGGTGCTCACAGTCGGGCTATGTCGATTACATCTGTCCGCAGCTTTACTACAGCCTCGAGAACCCCGCGCTTAAATTCGGCGAGGCGCTCAGAAACTGGCTGGAGCTCGACTACGACGGTAGCGTCACGCTCTACGCGGGGATCGCGGGCTACAAGACGGGCACGGACAGCGACGGCGGCACGTGGAACAGCTCCGACAGAATACTTCAGAAGGAAGTAAATATGCTCAGAAAAAGCAAGGTCAGCGGATTTATGTTCTACACCTACTCAAACCTCGAGAGTGAAGCCGCCGCGCGTGAGGTCGCGAACCTTATAAAAGTTTTAGACTGACTCCCCTACGCAGTACTCGCCTTCGCGTGAAACAAGCTTAACGTCGATGATCTGTCCCGATAAATCGATGTCGGTATATATTTTTACGGGGGTATAGTTCTTTGTATAGCCCTCGCAGAAATCTCCGCGAAGTCTCTCGAAAAGCACGGGCTCCACACGCCCGAGCTGAGAGTCGAGGAATTCAGCCCTGATTTTTTCACAGGCGTCTATCATAATTTTACTTCGCTCGTCCTTGACTTTCGGGCTGACGTGGTTTTCCATCTTGTCGGCAAGGGTTCCCCTGCGTCGGCTGTACGGGAAAACGTGTGTTTTCGAGAAGCCGACCTTCCTGACAAAGTTGAGGCTCTGCTCAAACTCGTCGTCGGTCTCGCCCGCGAAGCCGACCAGAACGTCGGTGGTGATCGAGGGATTGTCGAAATTAGCTCTTAAATCCTCTACTATACGCATATATTCGTCGGTATCGTACTGACGGCGCATACGCTTAAGCGTTTCGTCACAGCCGCTCTGGAGCGAGAGGTGGAACTGCGGACAGAACTTCTCCTGCTTTGAAAAGCGCTTTATGAGCGTGTCGTACATCATTTCGGGCTCGAACGAGCCGAGACGCACGCGCTCGACGCCCTCGGTCTCACAGACCGCGTCAACGGCGTCGGCAAGGTCAAAATCCTCGCCCTGACCGTAGGCTGAGAGGTTGATCCCCACGAGCACGATCTCCTTATAGCCGTTGTCGGCGAGAGCCTTCACCTCGGCTTTAAGCTGTTCAACGGGCTTGCTGCGGACTCTGCCGCGCGAATACGGAATAATGCAGTAGGAGCAGAAGCGGTTGCAGCCGTCCTCTATCTTGACGAAAGCGCGTGTATGACCGTCAAAGCTGTGGACGGAGAGGCTCTCGTATTCGGCGTCACGGTTGTCGTGAGCTTCTATGCTGATGACCTGACGGTGCGTCAGCAGAAACTCGTTGATGGCGGGAATGAGCGCGTTTCTGTGCTTGTTGCCGAGCACGATGTCACAGCCCTCGAAATCCTCTGTTCTGTCGGGAAACGCCTGCGGCATACATCCCGTGAGGATGATTATCGCGTGAGGGTTATTGCGCCGAGCCTTGTGTATTATTTTTCTGTTTTTTGCGTCGGAAACGGCTGTTACGGTACAGGTGTTGATGATGGTGATATCGGCGATATTCTTATCCTCTGACTGGGAAAAGCCGTTCTGCTTCAGCAGCTCGCTCATCGCCTGTGATTCATACTGATTTACCTTACAGCCGAGCGTAATGATATTGAAGTTCATATATTCTAATAAACCCACACGGAAGTCCGGGTGGGTTCTCTTTCTTATGAATTTTTGTCCACCTGATGGAAGGTTTTAAGGTTGCCTGTTTTCTCGCTGCGCTTGTCGAGCTCCGCGAGGACCTCCTCGAGCGATATTCCCTGCTCCACCATCATTACCATAAGATGGTACATGAGGTCGGCGATCTCGTAAACGGTCTCGCCGTTGTCGCCGTTTTTGGCGGCGATTATGGTTTCGCTGCACTCCTCGCCCACCTTTTTGAGGATCTTATCGAGTCCCTTCTCAAAGAGGTAGCAGGTGTATGAGCCTTCCTTTTTCTCGTTTTTACGGCTCAGAACCGTCTCGTAAAGAGCCTGTAATACTTTATCGTCCATTGTAAAAAACCTTTCAGAATATTTTAGTGAAAAAGCAGGAGTGGTTTCCCGTATGGCACGCCGCGCCCTTCTGGTCAACGATGACGAGCAGTGTGTCGTCATCGCAGTCGGAGTAGATATCGTACACCTTCTGGAGATGTCCCGACGTAGCGCCCTTGTTCCACAGCTCCTGACGGCTCCTCGACCAGAACCATGTATAGCCTGTCTCGAGCGTCTTTTGGAGCGACTCCCTGTTCATATAAGCGAGCATAAGCACCTCGCCCGTGTCCTTCTCCTGAACGACGGCGGGAATGAGCTCCGCCTTCTGAAAAAACTTATCTATATTCATAGGTCGGTCACCCTTGAAGCAGCCTCAACAGCCATAGCGAGGTCGAGCGCGCCCGTGTAAATAGCCTTGCCCGTAATCGCGCCGTAGATATCAAGGTTGTTGAGGTTGATGATATCCTTGAGGTTTGAAACGCCGCCGCTCGCGATAATATCGCAGCTTACGCTGTGAGCGAGCGCATCGAGCTGTACAAGATTGGGACCGCCGAGAGTTCCGTCCTGATCGATGTCGGTAAACACGATCGTCTTTACGCCGATCTGCTCCATCTGCTTGGCGAGGTCTATGTAATTGAGCTCGGACTTATCCGTCCAGCCCTCGGCGCATACCATACCGTTTCTTGCGTCGATCCCGACAACGATCCTGTCGTCGTAGTTATTTACCGCGTCGATGACGAAGCCCTGATCCTTTACGGCGGCTGAGCCGAGGATGATCCTGTCGACGCCGTTCTCGAGGTAGTACTCGATGGTGTCCATATTACGGATACCGCCGCCCACCTCAACGTGGAGCTCCGTGCTGCGGGCAACGTCGATAATAAGCTCGGAATTTATGCGCTTACCGTCCTTCGCTCCGTCAAGGTCTACCATATGCATCCACTTTGCGCCTGCCTTAACGAAGGACTCGGCGACCTCGTAAGGGTCGTCGGCGACCTTGGTAACGGTCGAGTAATCGCCCTTGAACAGTCTTACGCAGTTGCCGTCTTTAATATCTATAGCGGGCAAGATAATCATTCTAATACTCCTTTTGTCGATAACAACACGCCTGTGTCGTTTATTTTAACGGCAGCCTTCAGCGCGTGAGCGACTGCCTTGAAAACAGCTTCTATGATGTGATGAGAGTTATATCCGTACTCGCACCTTACGTGGAGGGTAATGCCCGCGTTATAGGCGAAGGCTCTCATAAACTCAACAGTCATCGCGCTTGTGTAGCCACCGCACTTCTCCTGCGGGAAATCAGCGTCGAAAACGAGGAACGGTCTGCCGCTTATATCGACCGACGCGAACGCGAGAGCCTCGTCCATCGGAACGAAGAACGACGCGTAACGCTCGATTGAGCGCTTGTCGCCGAGAGCCTGCTTAAAGGCTGTTCCGAGCACGATACCCGTATCCTCTACAGTGTGGTGGTCGTCAACCTCAAGGTCTCCGACGGTCTTTACCTTCAGTCCGAATCCGCCGTGAACGGCAAAGGCGGTCAGCATATGGTCGAAAAATCCGATACCCGTGCTGACCTCAACGTCGCCGCCGTCAAGGCAGAGGCTGAGGTTTATGTCCGTTTCCTTAGTCTTTCTGCTGAGCTGTGCTTCTCTCATAACTACCTCTGTAAAAACTTTTTGATGTATGAGACGACGGTGTCAACCTCATACTCCGTTCCCGCGGTTATGCGAAGGTAATCGCCCATATACCTTATAGCTATGGAGTTCTGTTTAAGGTACTCCCACAGCTCTCTGCCGACTGAGGTTTTTACGAAAACAAAGTTGGCTTTCGTCGGGTACGGGGTGAAATCGTCGTATTCCTCCGCGAGACTAACTAATTTATTATACAGCTTATTTGTGTTTTGAACAATAGTTTTTGTGCGATTTTTTAAAAAATCTTTGTTTTTATAAATTTCCGTGCCGATCGCCTGAGAAACAGCGTTGATGTTGTAGGGGGATTTTACCGCGGCTATGGCGCGCGAAATGGTTTCGTTGGCTACCGCGAAGCCCAGTCTCAGAGCCGCGCTGCCTATCGCCTTTGAGGCTGTGCGGAAAACGATCAGATTATCGTAGCTGTTTACGTCCTTTATAAACGACTCGTCGTCGCTCCAGAAATCCATATACGCCTCATCGAGCACAACGAGCGCGCTGACAGAGGTGAGAAGCCTCCGCGCGTCGGCTTTTGTCATACCCTGACCTGTGGGGTTGCAGGGGTTCGAGAACACAACAGCCCCGACATTTTCGGAGTTTATCGTTTCTATAAGCTTATCGACCTCGATATTGAGCTCGTCGTTTTTCATATACTTTACGACGGGATTCTCGCTTATGGAGCTGTAGAACTCGTACATACTGAAATCGGGCGCGCATACGAGCAGCTTATCACCCTTTTTCAGAAACGCCGATTCTATAAGGAAAATCAGCTCGTCCGAGCCGTTGCCGACGGTGACGTTCTTATAGTCGATGCCGTAATAATCGGCGAAGGACTTCCTCAGCCCGAGACATACGGGATCGGGATAGCGGTTAAAATCGACCGTTCTCAGCGCCTTCTGTGCAAGCTCCGTAAAGCTGTCGTCATATCCGAACGGGCACTCGTTGGCGTCCAGCCTTATAGAGTAGTCGCCCGAGATCGGCTCGTACGGCACGAGGTTTTTTATTTTATCATTAAGTGTATAAGACACGGTTATTCTCCTTCAAAACGCACCTTGATCGAGTTGGCGTGAGCAGTGAGACCTTCCGTTTCGGCGAATCTCACGATGTCGTCCGCGTCGCTTCTGAGCGCGTCCTCGGTGTAGTAAATAAAGCTTGATTTCTTGACGAAGCTGTCGACGGACAGCGGGCTGAAAAAGCGCGCCGTTCCGCTCGTGGGCAGGACGTGGTTCGGTCCCGCGAAGTAGTCGCCGAGGGGCTCGGGGCTGTAGTTGCCGAGGAACACGGAGCCCGCGTTGTCGAGCTTGCCGACATACTCCATCGGATTCTCACAGCAGACCTCGAGGTGCTCGGGAGCGAGCTCGTTGGCGAACTCGACAGCCTGGCTCATATCGGAGCAGACAATGATCGCCCCGTAGTTTTTGAGCGATTCCTCTATGATCTCCCTGCGCTCAAGATAAGCGCACTGGCGCTCAAGCTCAGCCTTCACCTTATCGGCGAGCTCGGCGCAGTCGGTGAGCAAAATCGAGCTCGCGAGACGGTCGTGCTCCGCCTGGCTCATAAGGTCGGCGGCGAGGAATTTAGCGTCGGCGGTTTTATCCGCTACAATAAGTATCTCGCTGGGACCAGCGATCATATCTATATCCACAACTCCGTAGAGCAGCTTCTTTGCGGTCGCGACGAAGATGTTGCCGGGACCGACTATCTTATCTACCTTCGGTACCTGCTCGGTGCCGTAAGCGAGAGCCGCAACAGCCTGAGCTCCGCCCATAAGGAAGATCCTGTCAACGCCCGCGATCTTTGCCGCGGCGATTATGTCGGGGTTGGGCGTGCCGTCCTTTGAGGGAGGCGTAGTCATAACGATCTCCTTACAGCCTGCCAGCTTGGCGGGAATAGCGTTCATAAGCACCGACGACGGATAAGCCGCCGTGCCCCCGGGCACATAAAGACCTACGCGGCTGAGTCCGCGCACCCTCTGCCCCATTATTACGCCGTTTTCCTTTGTGGTGAGCCACGACTGCTGAACCTGTCTGCGGTGGAAATCCTCTATATT
>JAHLBL010000091.1 GCA_020625635.1 bacterium | reverse complement strand
GGCGATATCCTCTGGAGCAACTCCAGATTCAAAAAGCAGCTATGTCTCGGCAGGAACCCGCTCAACGAGAGCATTGCCGCCTATCTCGGCGACCGTGAAATAGAGACCGTCGCCGACAGCGAGGGCTTCGAGCTCGACCTCAACGGCAACCACTACACTGTGTTCTGCACTGCCGTTTCCGACGGCTACATCTGCTACTATATCGACAACACCAACTACTACGACGTTTACAAAAAGTTCAACGACACAAGAAAATCCGTCGCGCTGATCGTCTTTGACAACCGCGAGGAATTTTCCTCCAACAGTGAGGAGGAGAGCGCCGCCGTTCTGCTCGAGCTTGAATCGAAGCTCCTTCATTACGCGTCGGACAACAACGCTTTCTACAAAAAGCTCCCCTCCAACAGATATATGATTATTTTCGACAATGTCAATCTCGACAGGCAGATCGCCGAGAAATTCCCGATTCTCAAGGAGGTTCGCGGCATAACCTTCAACAACAGCGTCGCCACCATCTCCATCGGTATCGGCTGCGGCTGCGACACCCTCGTCGAGAGCGAGAAGAAGGCGCGGAAGGCGCTCGATATGGCTCTCGGACGCGGCGGCGATCAGGTCGCCGTTATGAAGGACGATTCCTACGAGTTCTTCGGCGGAGTATCCGCCGGTATCGAGAAGATGAGCAAGGTGCGTTCGCGCGTTATCGCGACCTCGATCTCGCGCGTTATCTCGGAGTCCGACAGAGTTCTTATTATGGGACATCGCTTCTCCGACCTTGACAGCGTCGGCGCGGCTGTGGGACTTCAGCCCGTAATACGCGACGCCTTCAAAAAGCCCTGCTATGTTGTTATCAACAAGCAGACCTCTATGGCAAAGAGCCTCATAGAGCTCGTCGAAGCCGACAACCGCGACGTTTTCATAACGCCCGAGGAAGCGGCTCACAACCTGTCCGTCAAGACGCTTATGATTATCGTGGACACCCACATCCCCGACTTCGTCGAGTCTCCCGAGCTGCTCTCCAAGTGCAGAAAGGTAGTCGTCATCGACCACCACAGAAAGAACGTAAACTACATCGACGACGCGCTCGTGTTCTTCCACGAGCCGACGGTCTCCTCCGCGTCCGAAATGGTAACGGAGCTGATTACATACCTCGGCGAGAACTGCGTCTCGCGTTTGCAGGCGGAGGCGCTCCTGTCGGGAATTATGCTCGACACCAAGAACTTCGTTCTGCGCACGGGCGTGCGCACCTTTGAGGCGGCGGCGTTCCTGAGAAAGAAAGGAGCCGACACCGTCGAGACAAAGGAGCTGTTCTCCAGCAGTCTCGAAACCCATAAGAAGAAGTACAAAATCGTCGATAACGCCGAGATCGTCTGCGGCTGCGCCGTTGCGGCGACGCTCGACGAGGATCCGAATATACGTATGGTAGCCGCACAGGCGGCAGACGAGCTCCTCACCGTCGAAAACGTCGCGGCGAGCTTCGTGATCTTCGCCTCCGACGGCGTGCTCAATATCTCCGCCAGAAGCTACGGCAGGCTGAACGTCCAGCTCGTTATGGAGGTTCTCGGCGGCGGCGGTCACCAGAATATGGCAGCGGCTCAGCTCAGTAACATCACCCTCAGCGAAGCCCGCGAAAAGCTGATTGCCGCCATACGCGTATGTATAGAGGACAATTAATCAGTACAAAACCCGAAAGGATGATATAAATGAAGGTAATTTTATTGCAGGATGTAAAGTCTCTCGGAAAGAAGGGTGAGCTCGTAAACGCCTCCGACGGTTACGCCCGCAACTTTCTGTTCCCGAAGAAGCTCGCCAGAGAAGCCAACGCTCAGGCTATGAACGAGTACAAGAACGCCGAGGACAGTAAGAACTATAAAATCGCTACCCAGAAGGCTCAGGCTAACCACTATAAGGAGCAGCTCGAGGGCAAGAGCCTCGTAATGAAGGCTAAGGGTACGGGCGAGAAGCTCTTCGGAAGCATCACCGCCAAGGATATCGCAAACGAAATCAAGCAGCGTTTTCAGATCAACATCGACAAGCGCAAGGTTACGCTCTCCGACGATATAAAGGCGTTCGGTAAGTACACAGCCGAGGTCAAGCTCTACACAGGCATCACCGCCAAGCTTACCATTGAGGTAGTAGACGCTGACAAATAAACATACCCGTAATTTAGGAAGTTTAAAATGGCAGATTTAAATGTTACAACTGGATACGACGGACTCAACCTGCCTTACAGTCCCGAGGCTGAGCAGGCTGTGCTCGGCGCAATTATTCTCAACGGCAACGAGGTGCTCGACGAGGTTTACGACATAATCTCCGACGCGCGTTACTTCTACGTAAATATGCACCGTATCGTTTACGGCGCGATGCTCGATTTGTTCAACGTCGGCAAGAGCGTCGACTTCGTTACGCTGCTTGAGACCCTAAAGCGCGAGCGCCGTTTCGACGACGCCGAGGGCAAGACCTACCTTATGGACCTCGCGCGCAACTGTCCGTCGATTTCAAACGCGGTTGAATACGCTAAGATCATCCGCGAAAAATACGACGTCAGAAGCCTTATAAACGCCTCGCGCGAGATCATCGACGACGCGTCCGCGGGCGAGGCTGACGCCCAGACACTGATCGACGCGGCAGAGCAGAGAATTTTTGATATCCGCCGCGACAACGACAGAGGGCTCGAGCCGATTTCAAGGGTAGTTCTGCGCGAGTTCGACCGTCTCGACGCGCTCAACCGCAACACCGACGATTCTCTCCGTCCCACGCCTACAGGTATTTCCGACCTTGACCGCGTGATCACGGGACTTAATAAGAGCGACCTTATTTTTCTCGCGGCTCGTCCGGGTATGGGAAAAACCAGCTTCGCGCTGAATATTGCCCGTCACGTCGCTGCCGTATCGAAGAAAACCGTCGCCTTCTTCTCGCTCGAAATGTCGCGCGAGCAGCTCGCCTCACGACTTATGTCCACCGAGGCGCTCGTGTCGGGCATAAAGCTCAGAACGGGAAAAATCAACAACGAGGAGTGGCAGAGGCTTATCGCCGCGGGCGATGTTCTCAGCAACTGCAGCTTCTACCTCGACGACTCGGGCGGTATCACCGTCGGCGAGATAAAGTCAAAGCTCAGAAGGCTGAAGTCCATCGACTTCGTCGTTATAGACTATCTCCAGCTTATGTCCAGCGGCAGACGCACCGAGAACCGCGTGCAGGAGGTTTCCGATATCACCCGAAGCCTCAAGCTGATGGCAAAGGAGCTCAACGTTCCCGTGCTCTGTCTCTCACAGCTTAACCGTGCCGCAGACAGCCGTCCCGACCACCGTCCGCAGATCTCCGATTTGCGTGAGTCGGGCTCGACCGAGCAGGACGCCGACATCGTCCTCCTGCTTTTCCGTGAGGGCTATTACGCCAAGCAGGGCGGCGAGGACAACCTCGACGCCGTCGACCAGAACGTCGGCGAGTGCATCGTGGCAAAGAACCGTCACGGCGAGACCACCAGCGTAAAGCTGCACTGGCAGGGCGAGTTTATGCGCTTTACCTCACAGGAGCGTAACCGTGAATAAGCTCGGGGATAAGTTCCGCGAAGCCGTAAGCCGTTTTTCGATGCTCGCTCAGGGCGACAGGGTGATCGTCGCGCTATCGGGCGGAGCCGATTCCGTCGCGCTTCTGAATATACTTAATTCCAATAAAGAAAAATACAACATAGATTTATATGCCGCACACCTCAACCACAACCTTCGCGGAGCGGAGGCTGACAGGGACGAGCAGTTCGTACGCGACCTCTGCGCTCGTCTCGGCGTTGAGCTTTTCGTGCGCGGCGTTGATATAAAAACGCTCTCACAGCGGCAGGGCATAGGCACCGAGCTGTGCGGCAGGAACGAGCGCTACGCCTTCTTTGCCGAGCTGAGCGACCGCCTCGGCGCTAAAATCGCGACGGCTCACACAGCCTCCGACAACGCCGAGACCGTGATTTTTAACCTGACCCGCGGCGCGGGTCCCAACGGCTTTTCGGGCATACGCCCCGTCAGGGACAACATTATCCGCCCGCTGATCCTCTGTACGCGCGCCGACGTTGAGGCGTACTGCGCCGACGAGGGGCTCTCCTTCGTCACGGACAGCACCAACCTCACCGATGATTACACGCGCAACAAGCTCCGCCACGGCGTAATTCCCGTTCTCAGGGAAATCAACCCCGATTTTGAGAACACGGTTCTGCGCGAAAGCGGACTGATGACTGATATTAATTCTTTTTTAGAATTAAAGTCCGAGGAGATCATCGCTGAAGCCGAAACAGAAAACGGCTGGGACTGCGCGGTTATCGCGTCCTGTCCCGACGCCCTTCGGCTCAGCGTACTGCGTCTGCTCTGCGCGCGCGTCGGTATAGACGCCGAGCTCTCCGCTCTCGTTCTGCTCAGCGACTGCCTGAGCCGCGGCGGCGCTCTCGACATCAGAGGCGTGCTCCGCGCCGAGTGTCGTCAGGGCACGCTCCGCTTCGTAAAAAAGCGTCGGCGGACGCCTCTTCCCGCCTATAATGACTGTGTTAATAACATTAACCGTGCAAAACGGCGGGGTCAGGCAGTTTCCTGTAAAGTAAAAAATAGCGGTGATGAAATAAATTTTTCTCCTGTAGAATTAAAACTCGATTCAGAGTTTCTGTTCAACGGCAATCAATATTCTGTAAAGGAAATAAAATCCGACGTCGGCAATGACGTTCTGAGGGCGGAGGTGCTCGCTCTTGCTCCGATTTTCCGCACCCGCAGGGAAGGGGACAGGTTCACTCTTCCGCGCAGACGGGTAACGAAATCGCTTAAAAAACTGTTTAACGAAATGAAAATTCCCGCCGAACGGCGCGACTCGCTCCTCCTGCTCGCTTACGGCAGCGAGATCCTCTGGATAGAGGGGCTCGGAGCGTGCGAGAAATACCTTTCACGCGGCGGCGGTATAAAAATAATAAAAAACGGGTGATTTTATGAAAAAGGATATGGAAAAGATTCTGTTCAGCGAGGAGCAGATTGAAGAAATCGTAACTCGTATGGCAGCCGAAATCGACGCCGACTACGAGGGCAAAGACCTGCTTCTTATCGGCGTGCTCAAGGGCAGCATTCTCTTTATGTCTGACCTTATGAAGAAAATACAGAACAAGTGCAGGATCGACTTTATGGTCGTTTCGTCCTATGCCGACGGAACCGTCAGCACGGGACGCGTCAACATCCTCAAGGACGTTTCGATGTCCGTCGAGGGCAAGAACCTGCTTATCATCGAGGACATTATCGACTCGGGCAACACACTGCACTTTCTTGACCAGTACTTAACCGCCAAGGGCGCGGCGTCCGTTAAGATCGCTACGCTCTTCGATAAGCCCGACAGACGCAGGATGGACGTGCCCGTTCAGTACGTAGGCGCTGTTATCCCCGACGAGTTCATCGTCGGCTACGGTCTCGACTACGCCGAGTACTACCGCAACCTGCCCTACGTCGGCGTTTTAAAGCCCGAGATTTACAGCGAGTAATCAGCGCTATCCGGCTGCCCCTTTAAAAAGGGGTATATGATAAAGAAAATATACCATACTAAACTAAGGAGTGACTGTATATTGGATAATAAAAAGAAAGCCCGCAGCCTGCTGCTTTACATCGGCATCCCGATTGTGGTCGTACTGCTCATAACCGTATTTATGAGCAACAACTTCCGCGGCGAGGATACCAAGACCTCGGAGATCGTAAAGCTTTTCTCCGACAACAAGGTAGCAAGCTATGAGCTCAACTACGGCACGGGCGCGATCAAGCTCACGCTGAAGGACAACACTGTCAAGAACGGCACGATCGCCGAGCCTGTTGAGTTCAACAAAATGGTATGGGACGATGTTAAGAAGAACAACGTCGACTACGACCTTATCCGCAAGACCGACAACTCGTTTCTGATGAACATACTGCCTACGATAATACTCTTCATTCTGCTGATGGTATTCTGGTTCGTCTTTATGAGGAAGATGGGCGCGGGAGGCATCGGCGGCAGAGAGATGAACTTCGGCAAGGCGAAGATAAAGAACACCAACGACGAAAAGCGGAAAACGACCTTTGACGACGTCGCGGGAGCGGACGAGGAGAAGGAGGAGCTCGAGGAGATAGTTGAGTTCCTTAAAACTCCCGAAAAGTTCAACACTCTCGGCGCGCGTATTCCCAAGGGCGTGCTGCTCGTCGGACCTCCGGGAACAGGTAAAACCCTGCTTGCCCGCGCTGTAGCGGGAGAGGCGGGCGTGCCGTTCTTCTCGATTTCGGGCTCCGACTTCGTTGAAATGTTCGTCGGCGTCGGCGCGTCGCGTGTCCGCGATCTGTTCGACCAGGCAAAGAAAAATTCACCCTGTATTATTTTCATAGATGAGATCGACGCTGTCGGACGTCAGCGCGGAGCAGGTCTCGGCGGCGGTCACGACGAGCGTGAGCAGACGCTCAACCAGCTTCTCGTTGAGATGGACGGCTTCGGCGCCAACGAAGGCGTTATTATGATTGCCGCCACAAACCGTCCCGACATTCTCGACCCCGCTCTTATGCGTCCGGGACGCTTTGACCGTCAGGTCATCGTAAGCTATCCCGACATCAACGGCCGTGAGGCTATCCTCAAGGTTCACGCGCGCAAG
>JAHLBL010000090.1 GCA_020625635.1 bacterium | reverse complement strand
CATAAAAAAGGTATGGGTTCCACAAAGAACGGCCGTGATTCCGAGTCAAAGCGTCTCGGCGCTAAGAGAGCTGACGGACAGCACGTTCTCGCGGGCAACATTCTCGTTAAGCAGAGAGGAACTCACATTCATCCCGGTCAGAACGTAGGCATCGGCAAGGACGATACACTTTTCGCCAAGGTTGACGGTGTTCTCCGCTTCGAGCGTATGGGCAAGGACAGAAAGCGCGCGAGCGTTTATCCTGTTGAGCAGTAATATTATTGCAAGCTTTTAGGGGTGGGTTTTCCGCCCCTTTTTGTTTTATTCAAAAGTTGTATTTACAGTGAATTTGTGGTATACTATTTTATATATGCTGCTGTTTTAACAAGGTGATACTATGTTTGTTGATGTTGCAAAAATTCATATAAAAGCAGGTGACGGCGGTGACGGCGCGGTGGCTTTTCACCGCGAAAAATATGTCGCGGCAGGCGGTCCCGACGGCGGTGACGGCGGACGCGGCGGCAACGTCGTGTTCAAAGCCGACACCAATATTTCCACGCTTGCCGACTTCCGCTATAAGCGCAAGTATGTCGCCAAAAAGGGCGAGAACGGCAGAGGTAACCGCCAGAAGGGCAAGAACGCCGAGGACCTTGTCGTAAGCGTTCCGCTCGGTACGCTCGTAAAGGACGCGGAAACGGGGAGGATAATCGCCGATATAAGCACGGACGAGCCCGTTGTAATCGCCAGAGGCGGCAAGGGCGGCTGGGGAAACCCGCATTTCGCTACGCCTGTCCGTCAGGTTCCGCGCTTCGCAAAGCCCGGTCTCCCGGGTGAGGAGATGGACGTTACACTCGAGCTGAAGCTACTCGCGGACGTCGGTCTTGTCGGCTTCCCGAATGTCGGAAAATCCACGCTTGTGTCCGTTGTGTCGGAGGCTAAGCCCGAAATCGCGAATTACCATTTTACCACGATCACCCCTGTGCTCGGCGTTGTGTCGATGGGTGAGGGGAGCAGCTTCGTTATGGCTGATATCCCCGGGCTTATCGAGGGCGCGTGGCAGGGAGTAGGTCTCGGTCATCAGTTCCTCAGACACGTTGAGCGCTGCCGTATGCTCGTGCATATCGTCGACATAAGCGGCAGTGACGGACGCGACCCCTACGAGGATTTTAAAATCATCAATTCCGAACTTGAAAAATTCAACCCCGAGCTTGCCGAACGCCCGATGATCGTTGCGGGCAACAAGTGCGATATGTGCACCGACGAGCAGATCGAGGAGTACAGGAAGTACATCGAGGATATGGGCTACGAGTTTTTCCCGATTATGGCTGCTATCCGCTACGGCGTGGATCCGCTGCTGAAAAAGATTCAGGAAATGCTCTCTAAGCTCCCGCCAATCGAGCGCTACGAGCCCGAGCCCGCTCCGATTGCAAAGGCGGAGGACTTCGACGACCACAGCGTAAAGATCACAAAGGTCGACGGTATCTACAACGTCGAGGCTCAGTGGCTGTACAATGTTATGCGCTCCGTCAACTTTGACGATTACGAGAGCCTCAACTACTTCCAGAATGTTATGATGGACAACGGCGTTTTTGACGCCCTGCGCGAGGCAGGCATAAACGAGGGCGATACGGTTTCGCTCTATGACGTCGAGTTTGATTTTGTGGAGTAAGATATGAGACTGTTGGATATTGACTGCAACCCGAAGCAGCTTTCGCCCCAGACGCTCGCGTTTATCGGCGACAGCGTTTATGATATTCTCGTCCGTGAAATGCTCGTCTGTGAGGCTAACCGACCTGTCGGCGAGCTCAACAGGCGCAAGGTGAAGCTCGTCAACTGCGAGAGCCAGTCCGCGGCGATCAGCCGTATGATGTCCGCGCTCAGCGAGGAGGAGCTCGCTGTGTTCAGGCGCGGCAGAAACGCTTTTACGAAGAACACCCCGAAGAACGCCGACACGGCGGACTATCACGCCGCTACGGGACTTGAAGCGCTTTTCGGATATCTTTACCTCAGCGGCGACGTTGAACGCCTCAGAGAATTGTTCGCTCTTTCATTACATAATTCCGAAAAGGAATAATAAAAGTGTTAAGAGTGATTTTATGAAGTTAATAAAGGATTATACGGTGATCGCGGCTGGCGCGCTTATTTACGCTCTGTCCGTGGTGGTGTTCACATCCCCGAACCGAATCGCCCCGGGAGGGCTTACGGGTGTGGGAACGCTCTTGAATTACCTTTTTTCCGTACCTATCGGCACGTTCATACTCGTAATGAATGTGCCTTTGTTTTTGCTCGGACTGCGGGGTATGGGGCGCGGCTTCGTCGTAAAAACCCTCGTTGCGACAGCGCTCGTGTCCGTTCTGATCGACGTTTTGTCCGAGATAGCCGTGCCGTACAGGGGAGACGTTATGCTCGCCGCCGTGTTCGGCGGAATATTCAACGGCGCGGGGCTTGCGCTGGTGTTCAGCGCGGGAGGCTCTACGGGCGGCACGGATATCGTCGCGACAACTCTGCACAGGCGGTTTCCGCAGTTCTCCGTCGGACACATAATACTCGCCTGTGACGCGCTCGTCGTAACTGTGGCGGGGCTTGTGTACTCGAGCGTGGAGTCGTCGCTCTACGCGGTAATTTCCATCTTTGTCGCCTCAAAGCTTATAGACGTTATCACCTACGGAACGTCGCGCGACAACGGCAAGCTGATGCTTATAATAACGGCTGAGCACAGGGCGATCCTCAAGGGCATTCTCGCCGAGATCCCGCGCGGTGTGACTGTCATTGACGCTGTCGGCGGCTACAGCTCTTCGCCTAAGAAACTGCTCGTGTGCGCCCTTCGTCCGAGACAGATTTTCAGGGCTATGGCGATTGTGAAAAACCACGACAAAAACGCCTTTGTAATCGTTACCACTGCCACCGAAATCAGCGGTCTGGGGTTTAAAAATTAAAATATTGTAATTGCGTTTTGTACATTAAATCGGCTTCCTCGGAAAATAGACAATTATTAAATACAATTTTTTCTTAAATAATTACAATTTTATGCAAAAGTTAACAAAATGTCTATATGTCTTGAAATGAAAAAACTAAAGGAGTATAATGTACCATACGAGGGTTTGCCTATGAAAAAATTTTTTTCCGGACATAAGAAATCATTAATAATTGTCGCGACAGCTCTCGTACTTGCGGTCGTTTTTTCCGCTGTAGGAATCACTAAACCGAAGAATGATGACACGGACCGACTGAGCACGTGCTCGGTTCCTGAGGGAAAGGTTGTCGCTCACGGCATTGATGTGTCACAGCACCAGGGGGAAATCGATTTCAGCAAGGTCAAGGAATCGGGTGTTGACTTTGTCATTATCCGCGCGGGCAACACAGGCGACGGGGAAGACCCGTGCTTCGCGTCCAACTACGAAAACGCGGTTGCCGCGGGGCTTGATGTGGGCTGTTACTGGTACACATACGCCACCGACGCGCAGGGCGCCGAAAAAGACGCCGCGGACGTTATCAACATCATAAAGGGGAAGTCCTTCACTTATCCCGTTTTCTATGATTTTGAGTACGAAAGCCTGATGAATTACAAAGCCTTTGACGAAAACACCGCGATGATAGACGCGTTTTGCGGCGCTATTAAGAGCGAGGGCTACTACCCCGGAGTTTATCTCTCGAGCTCGACCTACAACAGCTACGTCGACAGTCAGGTTCTGGGGAATAAATACGACTTCTGGGTTGCCGAGTACGACGATTACGACTACAGCGACAATAAATTCGCGAACAGCTTTTCGCTCTGGCAATATTCTGATAAAGGAAGCGTAAGCGGTATAAGCGGAAACGTCGACCTCGACGTCGCTTATGTAGATTATCCGACGATAACCGCGAAGTTCAAAAAAGAATTCCGCGAATCAAATAAAAAATAACTACCAACAACCAACAAAGCATTAATCTTTTTTGAGGAGAGTTTTTTATGAATTATAACGGAAGTGACTTGGGTTGTACATACTGCCCCGACCACACCATCTTCAAAGTATGGTCTCCCGATGCTTCTGATGTAAGGGTTCAGCTGTACAAGACAGGCTCGGATGCCGAGCACGGCTCACAGATGCTCGAAAGCTACGGACTCAGGTTCGACAAGTCTACGGGCGTTTGGAGCGTTACCGTTTTCGGTGATCTTAAGGACTTGTATTACACCTACCTCGTTACGGTTGCGGGCGTAACGCGCGAAACACAGGACGTTTATTCAAAGGCGCTCGGCGTCAACGGCAGACGTTCGATGATTTGCGATATGAAATCCACCGACCCTGCGGGCTGGGATAAGGACGAGCATATCTACGTCGACCATCCCACCGACGCCGTTATCTGGGAGGTACACGTCGGCGACTTCTCGGGCAGTCCTTCATCGGGCGTAAAACCCGAAAACAGAGGCAAGTATCTCGCGTTCACGGAGCGCGGTACAACGCTCAACGGCGAGGGCAAAATCGCCACCTGCGTAGATTACCTCGTTGAGCTCGGCGTTACTCACGTTCACCTCAATCCCGTCTACGATTTCGATTCCGTCGACGAGACAGGCAAGAGCGGAGAGCAGTATAACTGGGGCTATGATCCCGCCAACTACAATGTTCCCGAGGGCTCATATTCCTCAGATCCCTACGACGGAAATGTTCGTATAAAAGAATTCAAAAAGATGGTTCAGGCGCTTCATAACGCGGGAATCGGCGTAATTATGGACGTTGTGTACAATCACACAAGCTCCCTCGATTCCTGCTTCAACCGCACTGTTCCGGGCTATTATTACCGTAAATATGACGGACGCTATCTCGACTCCTCGGGCTGCGGCAACGTATTTGCCAGCGAGAAGGAGATGGGCAGAAACTTCATCGTGAACTCCATCGTCCACTGGGCTAACGAGTACCACATTGACGGCTTCCGCTTTGACCTTATGGCGTGCATCGATACCACTACGATGAACCTTATCCGTCTCGCGCTCGACGAGATTGACTCCCGAATCATTATGTACGGCGAGCCCTGGGCTGCCAACATCGGTGAGAACGGTCTTTCGTACGACGAAGCCTGTGTAAAGGACAACGCGGGCAAGCTCAGCTCACGTATAGCGATGTTCAACGACTCGTTCAGAAACGCCCTCAAGGGCAACAACGACGACAGCTCCATCGGCTATATCCAGGGCAATAATCACAACATCTACTACGTCATTTCGGGCATCCTCGCATGCTCGTCCTCGACGTTCCTTAAATGGGCAAAGAGACCTACACAGTGCGTAACCTACAACTCCGCCCACGATAATCTCACACTCTGGGATAAGCTGCTTCTCTCACAGGGTATTTCGGATTACGACACACAGGACGAGAATGTTCTCGCCATGAACAAGCTCTCCGCGGCTCTCGTATATACCTCACAGGGTATTCCGTTTATCCTCGCGGGCGAGGAAATGGCGCGCACCAAGCACGGCGACCACAACAGCTACAAGTCTCCGCTGTCCGTGAACGCGATTGACTGGAACAGAGCCAAGAAGTATAAGAACCTCGTGAATTACTACAGAGGACTTATTCAGATCCGCAAGCTCTACTCTCCGCTTCGCGAGCCCACAACGGTTACCGTAAGCAACACCTACTTCGAGACCAACGGAAGATGCATCGCCTATACCGTCCCGAATATCACTCACGACGAGTGGGATATGATGGCTATTCTCTTCAACAACGGTCACGAGCCCTCGAAGATCACTCTTAAATCCCACACAACGCTTCCGCATTCGTGGGTTGTGATCGCGGATTCCGATAAAGCAGGCGTTAAGGAGCTCAAGCGCATCGACGGCAACGATATCCACATCCCGCCGATGACTACGCTCATCCTCATTGACGACAAGAGCTTTGACCGCCTTAAGGATAAAATTCAATAATGTTTTACAGCCGCTCGGATATCGGGCGGTTGTTTTTTCTGTTTTAAGCTGAAAAACACTTGACAAATCGGATATTATAATATACAATACAGGTTAGTGATTGCTAACTGAAATACAGAGGCAATTATATTTATTAGCACGAATTGGTAGGAGAAGTGAGTTTCTTTTCTTCAACCGAGCATTCGGCTTATTTTTTGATACACGGATTAGCATATGCTAACTCTTGTAAAGGAAAGACGTAGGGGGTGTTGTTATGCCGCTTAATCTTGCTGCTATAGGCGAAGAGAACATTATAAAACGGATCGGCGGAAACGCCGACGTACGCGCTCACCTGCAAAACTTAGGATTTGTGTCGGGAGCTGTCGTTACGGTTGTCAGCTCTATGGGCGGCAATCTTATTGTAAATGTAAAAGACACGCGTATCGCCATAAGTAAGGAAATGGCACAGAAAATTTTCGTTTAGGAGGACATTATGAGAACATTGAGAGAGGTCGCGATCGGCAGCACCTGCAAGGTAAAAAAGCTCCACGGCGAGGGCGCCGTCAAGCGCCGCATAATGGATATGGGTATTACCAAGGGCGTTGAGATCAAGGTGCAGAAGGTCGCTCCTTTAGGCGATCCGATGGAGGTCACCGTACGCGGTTACCAGCTTTCGATCCGTAAGGGCGACGCCGAAATGGTCGAGGTGGAGTAATTTTTTACCCACAGGTTACCTAATGCTAACTATCAGAGGAGAGGAATATTTATGAAGATTAAAATTGCCTTAGCGGGCAACCCGAACAGCGGTAAAACAACGCTGTT
>JAHLBL010000009.1 GCA_020625635.1 bacterium | reverse complement strand
CCAGCGCGACACCTTCGTTTATATCCCCGGTCACGGCTACGACAAGATCACTACCGCTTATTCCTACGGCGGAGCGGCTCTTGCCATCAAGACCGTTGAGGCTAACTTCGGTATAAAGATTGACCGTTACGCGGTAGTCGACTTCCAGAGCTTCCAGAAGATCATCGACACTCTCGGCGGACTTAAAATCAATCTCTCGAAGGACGAGGTTGAGTATATCAACTGGCAGATGTATATTAATAAGCAGACTCCCGAGCGTCACCTCCTTGAGGAAAAGGACGGCGTGATTACGCTCACAGGTCAGCAGGCTCTCTGGTACGCGCGTGACCGCGGTTACGACGGAATCCAGGCGGGCGACGACTGGGACAGAACAAAGCGTCAGAGAAAGCTTATCAACACTGTTATCAAAAGCATGAAGAACGCTTCGATGACCGAGCTTATCGATATCATTACAGCTGTCGGTCCTTTGATTACGACAAACCTCAAAAAGTCCGAGATTACGGGACTTGCTACTCACGCGCTCACTTATGTCAACTATCCGATGAAGAGCTACACCGTTCCTCAGAAGAATCTGTGGTCGTATTACGACGATCCCGAGGCGGGCTCCTGCATCCAGATAAACGATATGAAGAAGTGCCGTAAGAAGCTTGCTAAGTTCCTGTACGCTTCACTGCTCAAGGACGAATAATCACATTCAGGAGAAGGCTTCGTCTTTCTCCTTTTTGTTTATGAAAAAGGAGGCAGGCTCTGTGAAAAAGATCGAGACAGATTCCATCTATGAATACAGCAGGCTTTTTGACGCGGTAATAGATACAAATAAGCTGTCGAGCGAGACGGTCGTCAGGGATGAATCCGGAAACCTGATACTTCATATCTCCGAAACGTATAACATCGGCAACGCTTATTCGACTTCGGACGAGTTTTATATTCTTACGGCGGAGGAGTACAGGGAGTATCTCGGGAAAGCCCGCGAAAATAAGTTGATTTCTTTTTTTGAGTACCGCAAACTCCTCAGAGATTGTACTGATCCGGCCGCAAAAATAACGTCCTTTGAAGAAGTTACGCTTCACGAAAGCGGTATGCGCTTCACCGTCGATTATGAGATCGTTATGAAGGACGGAGAAGCGGAGGTCTCCGAGTATGTTATGAATTATTCGGGCGGCAAGCCCGAGCGCGTGCTTCAGAGACGCGCCGTATGCGGAGCGGACGCTGTGCTTGCGGTTCTGAATGGCTGTAAGCTTCTTTCGTGGGACGGATTTCACGGCAAGCACCCGCGCGGCGTTCTCGACGGCACGATGTTCTCGCTGAAAGCTACTGTCAACGGCGACAGCAGTATAATCGCCGATGGCTCCCAGAATTTCCCGAAGCATTACAGGGAGTTCAGGGATTGGCTGTATATGATCCTTGATCAGAAAGAATGATTCGGAAAAAGATGTCGATGGGCGTTTTTGCCCGTCTGTCTGAAGAAATTATCAACAACGGCAGGGCAGACTTTCTCTGAAAAGCAAAAAGAAAACGGAGCGCGAAGCTCCGTTTTTTTGTATCATTATTTACCGCAAAGCTTACGGTTACATACTTTCGGGACAGTCGATATTGAACATATCAAGAACGTTCTTTATGACCGTCTTAACCGCAAGACAGAGCGCCAGACGCGCCTGCATCAGCTTTTCGTCCTCGACCTTTACTCTGCACGCGTTGTAGAACTTGTGGAAGAGCGTCGCGGTTTTGGTGACGTAGCGGGTGATCTTGGTCGGGTCAAATTCCTTCGCCGCGGCTGTGATCTCCTCGCTGAAGGTCGCTATGTGGTTGATAAGCTCGAGCTCTTCGGGCTGTGTGAGCAGCTTAAGCTCCTCAACTGTGCACTCCCTCGGGGTTATGCCCTCATTAGCGAGCGTTCTTAGAATACTGCATATTCTCGCGTGAGCGTACTGAACGTAGTAAACGGGGTTCTGGTTGTCCTGCTGAACCGCGATATCGAGGTCAAAGTCCATTTGGGTGTTGGCTTCTCTGGTGTTGAAAAGAAAGCGCGCGCTGTCGACGGGAACTTCCTCGAGCAGGTCTCCGAGCTGGATCGCCTTGCCCGTGCGCTTGCTCATCTTGACGACCTGACCGCCCGAGACGAGCTTTACAAGCTGCATAAGCACAACGTGGAACTCGTCGGCGTTATATCCGATAGCGTCCATAGCGCCCTTCATTCTCATAACGTGACCGTGGTGATCGGCGCCCCATACGTCGATGAGGGTTTCAAAGCCCCTGTCGAATTTGTTTTTATGATAGGCGATATCCGCCGTGAAGTAGGTGGGGTTGCCGTTCTGTCTTATGAGAACGTCGTCCTTGAGCTCAAGCTTGTCGATGTAGTCCTGAGTTTTGCCTTCCTTCAGGAGGATTTCGGTGCAAACGTCCTTGTTTTTGTACCAGATCGCGCCGTCGTTCTCGTAGGTAAGACCTTTCTTTGTGAGCATATCGACAACCGCCTTGACCTCGCCGCTGTTATGAAGCTCGGACTCAAAGAACCATTTATCGTATTTGATTTTGTATTTTTCCATATCGCTCTGCATTTTCGCGATATTCTTGGGAAGCGCGTAATCTACGAGAGCCTTTTTGCGCTCTTCGCTGCTGACGTTCAGCAGCTTGTCGCCGAACTCGTCGCGGTATGCCTGAGCGTGCTCTGTGATGTCGCCGCCCTGATAGCCGTCCTCGGGGAAGGGGACGCTGCTGTCAAAAAGCTGAAGATATCTCGCCTCAAGCGAGCAGGCGAACTTTTCTATCTGGTTGCCCGCGTCGTTGACGTAGAACTCTCTGTAGGCGCTGTAGCCCGCCTTGTCGAGCACCGCGGCGAGACAGTCGCCGAGCGCTCCGCCGCGCGCGTTGCCCATATGCATGGGACCTGTGGGGTTGGCTGATACGAACTCGACCATAACGCGTTTGCCCTTGCCGTAGTCCGAGCTGCCGTAATTTGAGCCCTCGCGCTCAACGTCCTTGAGTACAGAGGCGTAATACTCGCCCGAGTAGAAGAAGTTAATAAAGCCGGGACCAGCAACCTCGCATCTGTCGAAGTACTCGCCGAGCTCGATGTTCTCGGTGATAGCCTGAGCGATTTTCGCGGGAGCTGTTCTGAACACCCTCGCGCCCGCCATAGCGGCGTTAGTAGCGAGGTCGCCGTTTTTGCGCTCCGCGGGAGTTTCTATTATGAACTGCGGAAGCTCCGCCTCGATGAGCGTGCCTGCCGCAATTGCCTTCTTCAAGGCGTTTTTTACAGCGCTTTCGAGCTGTGTTTTTGCTGTTAATAAGGTATCTGGCATACTAATTTTCCTTTACATCTATGCAGAATTCGTTTTTGGAAACAAATTCGCCGTTGAAATCGAGCTCGTAGCTGACAAAAATCTTACCGCCCTCGTCTGTGAGCTCGTTGTTTATAATACTGGTGTACACGCCGATAATCAGGTCGCCCGCTATGGTGTTATAGTGGCACTGATGCCGCCGTCCCTTCTCAAGAATAAGCCGCGTCTGTTTTCCGCCGTCGCGGATAATGGTGACGAGGTTATCTCCCTCTATCTTGACAAGGTTGTTCGAGCAGACATTACGTTCGTCGTACTCCTTATAGCCGATATAGGTTTTGCCGCTGTTGCCGATTTTGTAGCTGCCGACGGTCTGCATCTCTATTTTGTCGCGCTCGCCGCCTATCTCCTGAATACCGGTCACGGAGATTAAGTAGTTGTTTTTAGTTGTGCTTTCCATAAAATTACCCATTACTTTCAGATTGTTTTGCTAAACACCGCCTGAAACAGGACAAAAGCTTTTAAGTATTATCCTGTCTTAATCGGCGTTTAGTATTTTTTCAGAATTTGTCGATGTCAATCTGTTCGACTTTGTGGCTGACGTTCTCGCCGAGAAATACTCCCGCCACATTTTCAAAGCCGTCGGGCGTGTCGGATACATAAAATTCACAGTCGCCCTTTTCGCTGTTGTCGCTGAGGATACCCTGTTCCTTAAGGATTTTTGCCGCGTAAATAGCGGTTTCCTTACCGCTGTCTATGAGCGTTACTCCCTCGCCCATAACCGATGAAATCGCGTCCTTAATGATGGGGTAGTGCGTGCAGCCGAGAATTACCGTGTCAACTCCCGCTTCCTTTATTCCGTTCATATACCTCTCGATAACGAGCCTTACAACGTCGTCGTCCTTGTCGATAAATCCGTTCTCAACGAGCGGCACGAACAGCGGACAGTCCTGTTCGATAACCTCGACCGAGCTGTCGAACTCAGCAATCATATCCCTGTAGCTGTGGCTGTTGATCGTAGCGCTCGTTCCGATAACGCCGATTTTCTTGTTCTTCGTTGCCCTTACCGCCGCGAAGCAGGTCGGTGAAACAACGCCCGTGTAGGGGACAGGCAGGTCACGCTTCAGATTAACTGCAACCGAGCTCACCGTTCCGCATGCCGCGATGATAAGCTTGACATTATGCTTTAAAAGAAATTTGGTGTCCTGCGAGGCGTATTTTCGGATTGTTTCGTTGGAGCGTGTGCCGTAGGGCACGCGTCCCGTGTCGCCGAAGTAGACTATGTTTTCGTTCGGTAAAACGTTCCTGAGCTCGCGTACGGCGGTAAGTCCGCCGAGTCCCGAGTCAAAAACGCCGATAGGAGCATTATTCATATCCGACTCTCCCTTTCTTCATCAATTCTATAATATACCATATATCGAGCTTTCTTTCAAGAGGTTTTTACATTCGGAAAGCTGTTTTTTGCCCCATTGACAAAATCCGCTCTCTCCGTTATAATGTAGTGTAATTGCAGTATTATGAAAAGGACTGATATGATGGATATTAAAGTTGCTTTTAAAAGCATTTCAGATAAAGTAGAAGGCGCTTTGATGGCTCAGGGCTTTACACGCCAGAAGGTAAGCGGCGGAGAGGGCGAGATGGTAAGTCTCTTCACCTCCGATACGAGCGCGTATTCCGTAGTATATTTCACCGACAAGCAGCATATGGTTCTGCGCCACTGCGCTATGACCGAAGAAGGTCCCGACAACGACTGGCGCACACTCGCTACATGGATGTTTGACCCCGAGACCGACACCAACAAAGAGGCTGATTCCATCGCCAACGACTTTGTCGACAATGTTTCGAGCTCGACTGCCGTCAAGCGTATGAAGGTCACAAAGAAGAAAAAGAAGAAGAGCGACGATGAGGGCAACGCCGACCCGCTGTTCCTCTCGAAGCGTTTTGTCAATTTCTTCCCCGAGCTGAAGGAAGAAATAAAGGCTGAGGAGGATACCTACTATCCTTTCCGCGGCGTTACATTCACCCGCAAGGCTATCGTCCCCCGCGTTAACGATTATATTAATCAAAAGAGCGTCAAGGAGGTTCAGAAGCTTATCAATCTTCTGAACGCCCAGTACGACAACGGCGACGCCGATACACGCTCGATCATCACCATTGTTATTCTCAACAGCACGCCCGACGATAAGCGTGAGCTTATCAACGAGTATCTTTCACCCGAGCTCGCCAAGGCGTGGAAGGCTGCCCTGAAGTTCAAGGGCAAGAAGGTTAAGCCCGAAAAGCCGAAGAAGAAAAAGACCACAATGGTCGAGCGTCTCCAGGCTAAGCAGGAGAACATCGGTAAATAAGCTATGATTCTGAGGAGACTGCCGCGCTGTCGGCGGTCTCTTTTGCGTTATTAATGTCGAAACTGTTGCAATCGGACGCCTTTTGAGTTATATTTATCTATGGAAAACAATCACTGTTCTGCGCCTTATCAGCCCACGGGTAAGGCGGCAGGGATTATTTAAGATTTTTGTGGGCTGAAAGGCTATGGAGTTTTTATGAAAACGGTTGTTATACACGGTCAGAACCACAAGGGTTCTACCTATCATATTGCTCATATGCTCGCGGAAAAAATCGGAGGCGAAACGACCGAGTTCTTTCTTCCGAGGGACTTCGGCGAGTTCTGTGTAGGCTGTACGCAGTGCTTTATGAAAGGCGAGGAAAACTGTCCGCACTATGCTGAGCTTTCCCCGATAACGAAGGCTATGGACGAAGCGGACGTGATTATTCTCGGCAGTCCCGTCTATGTCTACCACGCGACAGGCGCCATGAAGGCGTTTCTCGACCACTACGGCTGGCGATGGATGGTGCACCGTCCCGAGGAGAGTATGTTCTCAAAGCAGGGCGTTTGTATTTCAACGGCGGCAGGAGCGGGAATGAAATCCACACTCAAGGATATGGCGGACAGCCTGTTCTTCTGGGGAGTCGCGAAAACCTATAAATTCGGTATCGGCGTTTACGCCACAAGCTGGAACGGAATCTCCGAAAAGAAGAAAACCAAAATCGAAAAAGCAACGTCGTCGATCGCTTCAAAAATCGTTAAAAAACAGGGCAGAGCAAAGCCCGGTATAAAAACAAAAGGCTTCTTCAACATAATGCGTATGTTGCAGAAAAAGGGCTGGAACGAAAAGGACGTCAGCTACTGGAAGGAAAAAGGCTGGGACGCCAAGGAGCGTCCGTGGAAGGTGAGGTAATAAAATGAAAACAGCAGTTGTATATTATTCGATGCTCGGCAATACTGCGTTCGTCGCGGACAAGCTCAGAACGGAGTTCGGCGCAGAGCTTGTTGAGCTGACTCCCGTAAAGGCGTACCCCGACAAGGGCTTCAGAAAGTTCTTGTGGGGAGGAAAAAGCGCCGTGATGGCTGAAAAGCCGAAGCTTCAGCCTTACAGATTTGACGCGGAGAAATATGACCGCGTGATAATCGGCTTCCCTGTATGGGCGGGCCGTATCGCTCCTCCGCTGCGCACCTTTGTAGAGGAAAACAGAGCCGCGCTGAAGGACAAGAGAATTTCAGCCTTTGCCTGCCAGTCGGGTTCGGGCGCGGAGAAGGCGCTTAACGGGCTGAGAGAGCTCGCGGGTATTTCCGACTTTGAGGCTACCGCGATCCTTATTGACCCGAAGGATAAGCCGAGTGAGGAGAACGTACGCAGAATCGCGGAGTTCTGCGCTAAGCTGTCAGAATAATATGGAATTCAAAAGATATTCGGACGATGATTACGAGGCGTTATGCGACTTTTTTATCGAGCTGAACCGTGACGATAAAAGCCACATCAACTGGAACTGGGCGCGCTTTGAGTGGATGTATGAGCACCCCGAATTCGACAAAAGCCTGAAGAACTCTATCGGGCTGTGGCTCGATAACGGAAAAGTAGCGGGCGCGGCTGTTTACGATATGTATTTCGGCGAGGCGTTCTGCGCCGCCGCGCGCGGTTACGATGAGCTCTATCCCGAAATCCTGTCCTACGCTTATAATGAGCTGAGCGACGAATCGGGGCTCGGCGTAGCGATCTGTGACGATAACAAATATGAAGCCGAAGCGGCGGAAAGCTGCGGTTTTTCCGTAGCCGAACAGACCGAGACGATGATGAGCATTATGCTTGACAGGGAGCTTGAGGTCAATCTGCCCGTGGGCTTCAGCTTTGAGCGGCTCGATCCCGCGGAGCAGCCCTGTGATTTCCAGTGGCTTCTGTGGCAAGGCTTCGACCACGGCGTTGACAGGGCGGAGTTTGAGCGCTGTGAGAAAATCGTTCCGCAGGTTCGGGCTCACTTCAACCCGTATCTCAGCGTAGCCGTGGTAAATGAGTCGGGCGAAAAGCTCGCGTACTGCTGTCTCTGGTACAGCGACAAAACCGACTACGCCTATGTCGAGCCCGTATGTACGATCCCGTCATACAGAGGAATGGGGCTCTCAAAAGCCGTTATCCACGAAGCGCTCAACAGAGCGAGGAAGCTCGGCGCGGTAAAGGCGTATGTGCTTTCGGATATGGATTTTTACAGAAATCTCGGCTTTAAAGAGGAAAAACACTTTACATTTTGGTGGAAGGAATAACGGAGGTAAGCCTATGAAAATTCTTGTTTCGGGGCTTCTTAATATTGAAACGACCGTAGCCGTAAAAGGCTTCCCGATCGAGTATTATCCGATAGATTATCCGTTTTTCGGGATAAACTCGAATGTTTCGGGCGTTGGCTACAACATAGCAAAGGCGCTTACTGCGCTCGGCGACGACGTGAGCCTTGTGTCGTTCCTCGGCAGTGACGCGGAGTCGGAGAGGATCCTCGCGCGGCTGAGTGAGGACGGTATAGGCGCGGAGAAAATCGCCCGAAGCCTGCGCAATACGCCCGTTTCCGCTGTGCTGTATGATACGCTGGGCAGGCGTCAGATTTACTGCGATTTAAAGGACATCCAGGAGCAGAGCGTCAGTCCCGACGCTGTTCGCGCTGAACTGAATAGCTGCGACCTTGCCGCGCTTTGCAACATCAATTTTAACCGCGAGCTCATAAAGGAGGCTAAGCGCCTCGGCGTGACAACAGCCACCGACGTTCATGTGCTCGCAAGCTTAGAGGACGATTATAACCGCGACTTTATGGAGAACGCCGACATACTTTTCCTGAGCGACGAGGGACTTCCCTGTGCCGCGGAGGATTTTTTAAGGCAGCTGTACAGCCGATACAAAAACAGGATCATCGTGCTCGGAATGGGCGCTGACGGCGCTATGCTGCTTGACGGCGCGAGCGGTGAGCTGACCGTTGTTCCCGCGTACACCGACGGCAAAATCGTCAACACTGTCGGCGCGGGTGATTCGCTCTTTTCCGCTTTTATTCATTTTTATTCAAAGGGCTTTGACGCGAAGTCCGCGCTCAAAAGAGCGGTTGTGTTCGCGGGCGTGAAGATAGGCTTTAACGGCGCTTCCGTCGGCTTCTGTACCGAACGGGAGATAGAGGAAAGATTGTAAAAAGCCGAATCTTCCTACGCGCGGCGGCTTATTATCTTAAATAATTTAAGGGTTGGCTCTTTCTTTTGAGTTTGAGCCAACCCTCTTTTTTACTTTATGGGAACTGCTTGAATTGTTATTAACATAGTTATTATAGGCGGGAAGGGGCGCCCGCGGCGCTTTTATAGCTTATTCCAATATTTTCTGTCCAGTGAGCGGTATGCTACAGCTTCCGCGACGTGCTGAAGGTCAATAGTTTCGCTGCCGTCGAGGTCGGCGATCGTTCTCGCTACCTTCAGGATTCTGTTGTACGCTCTCGCCGACAGCCCCATTGTCTCAAACGCCGACTCGAGCAGCTTTGATGCTTCTTTGGTGACTGCGCAGTATTCCTCGAACTCCTCGTCGCTGATGCGCGCGTTACAGGTGGTTTCCGAGTTTTTGTAGCGTTCAGTCTGGATCTCGCGCGCTTTATTAACGCGCTCCTTTATGGCAGCGGAGCTCTCCTCGGAGATTTTCGCAGATAGATCATCGTAGTCAACGGGCGGAACCTCTATATGTATATCGAACCTGTCGAGCAGCGGTCCCGAAATTCTGTTCAGATAGCGGTGAATCTGTGTCTCGGAACAGGTACAGCGGCGTGTCGGGTGATTGAAGTAACCGCACGGGCAGGGGTTCATAGCCGCGATAAGCATAATGTTGCACGGATATGTGTATTTTCCGCTCGCTCGTGATACGGTCACTGTGCCGTCCTCGAGCGGCTGGCGGAGTACTTCCATAGTTTTCCTGCCGAACTCGGGAAGCTCGTCAAGGAACAGCACGCCGTTGTTTGCGAGCGAAACCTCACCCGGACGCACGACCGTGCCGCCTCCGCTGAGAGCTACGGGGGAGACCGTATGGTGCGGACTTCTGAACGGTCTTACCCTTATCAGCGCCGAGCCTTTGGGAAGCGTGCCCGCGATGGAGTGGATTTTTGTGGTCTCGATCGTTTCCTCAAAGGTCATATCGGGCAGAATCGACGGCAGACGCTTAGCGAGCATACTCTTGCCCGAGCCGGGAGGTCCTATGAGCAGAACATTGTGACCGCCCGCGGCGGCGATCTCCAGCGCGCGCTTAGCCTCGTACTGACCTTTTACCTGCGCGAAATCGGGCTGAGGCGTTCTCGCGGCGGAGCTTGTTTCCGTGTACTCGGCAGGCTTTATCAGGTTGATTTTCCTGAAATGCTGAATAATATCGTAAACGCTGTTTACGGGATAAACCTCGATCCCGCTCACCACCGCGCCTTCCACGGCGTTCTCCGCGGGAACGAACAGCTTTTTTACACCGCATTCCTTCGCCTTTATCGTCATCGGCAGTATGCCGTTTACGCTCCTTACCTCGCCCGCGAGGCTCAGCTCGCCGAGAAACGCGCAGTCGTCAAAGCGGACGGAGAGGTTCCCTGTAGCTTTAAGGATAGCCATAAATATCGGCAAATCGTATATCGGACCTTCCTTTTTGGTATCGGCGGGAGCGAGGTTGACGGTGATGCGTGAGATCGGGAACTCAAATCCGCAGTTTTTAAAGGCGTCGCGCACACGGTCGCGGCTTTCCTTTACGGCGGTGTCGGGCAGTCCGACAATGTCGAACGACGCCGTCCCTCTCGAAAGAGAGGCTTCAACCTCTACGGGGTAGCTGTCGATTCCGAACAGCCCGAAGCTTTTGCATTTTACAACCATTGTGCCAACTCCTTTTCTGTGTTATATTCTGATTATATCACACGAACATTCGTTTATGCAATAGCGAATGAGAATATTTTTCAAGTTTGACAATAATCGTGAATTAATGTATTATAATAAGATAAGGAAAAACGAAAGGCGGTGAACCTTTTGAGCGGCATAAGCTACAGCACCCTGAGCGACAACACCCTCGCGGCTCTGTCAAAAAAGGGAGACGAAAAGGCGTTTGAAGAGATCACAATACGCTACATAAAGCTTATCTATTCCATAAGCTCCGACTATACTCTTGACGGCTACGAAACCCAGGACCTCGTGCAGGAGGGACTTCTCGCGTTTCTTATAGCGTGCAAGACCTACGACGAAAAGAGCGCCGCTTCGTTCAAGAACTACGCCGTGAAGTGCGCCAAGAACAGGTTCGCCGATATACTGAAAAAGCAGAAATCGAAGAAGTCGGTTCCTAAGTCAAAGCTCGTTCCGATCGAGACGCTCGACGAAAAGAGCAGCGAAAACAACGTCGAGGACTATGTGCTCGAGCGCGAGTACCTCAAGACGATGCTTCTTCACCTCGACTCAATGCTCAGCGAAAACGAGCGCAGGGTGTTCCGTATGTACGCGAACGGTTATTCCTATAAGGAAATAGCCGCCGAAACGGGAAACACCGCCAAGAAAATCGACAACCTTATCCAGAAGATAAAACGCAAGCTCAGACCTGATTAAGTCGGTCGGAAGGAGGCAGCCGTGGCATCTTTATACGCGGTTCCCGTTGAACAACTTAAAGGCGTCGGACCTAAACGCGCCGAGCAGTTCGGAAGGCTCGGCGTTTTTACGGTAGGTCAGCTTATCAACTACTACCCGAGAACCTACGAAAACTGGTCGGTTATTACCGATATCGCCGACGTGCCCGACGGCGCGACGGTCTGTATCCGCGCGACTGTCGGCAGCGCCTTTTCGAGCAGCTTCACCCGCAGCGGAAAGACGATTTTCAAAACCGCCGTTTACGACGACAGCGGTGGAGCGGAGTTGATTTTCTTCAACAACCGCTATATAACGAGTATGCTCGCCTACGGTCACACGTACCTTTTTTACGGAAAGGCGTCCCATACCTTTGACGGTGTGAGTATGATTTCACCGTCGTTCTCCAAGGTTTCGGACGGCGTAAGCCTTCAGCCGATTTACAACCTTACCGCGGGACTGAACAACAATTACCTTATCCGCTGCGTAAGAACGGCGCTTCAGATGCTTCCCGAGCAGATAAACGACCCTCTGCCCGAGGACGTACGGAAAAGATTCGGTTTGTGCGGACTTAAGTTCGCGCTTGAGAATATACACTTCCCGAAGGATCCCGAGGCTCTCGCGCAGGCGAGAAAACGACTGGTCGCGGAGGAGCTTCTGGTTCTGAACCTCGGCTTGCGTCAGCTTAAGCTTCATAAGCGCAGCGAGAACAAAAACATTATAAAAAAAGATTATTCCTCAGAGTTCGGGAAGCTTCTGCCTTTCTCGATGACGAACGCCCAGAAGCGCGCGATCGCCGACTGTGTGGGCGACGTTATGAACCCGGGGCTCACCCTCAACCGACTTGTACAGGGCGATGTCGGCTCGGGTAAAACCGCCGTTGCCGCCTCGCTGTGCTATACATTCATAAAAAACGGATGGCAGTGCGCCTTTATGGCTCCGACGGAAATACTTGCCGAACAGCACTATAATTCTCTGAAAGAAATATTTAAAAATACGGACATTGAGATTGCGCTGCTTAAGGGCTCGCTCAAGGCTAAGGAAAAAACCGAAGTCCGTGAAAAGCTCGCGGCGGGGGAGATTGACCTCGTGATCGGAACGCACGCGCTGATTACCGATAAAACGGAGTTCTCCGACCTTGCCCTTGTTGTTACCGACGAACAGCACCGCTTCGGCGTGGAGCAGAGAGCCAAGCTGCTCTCAAAGGGAAACAACCCGCACCTGCTCGTAATGAGCGCGACGCCTATCCCTCGGACACTCGGGCTGATTATCTTCGGCGACCTTGATATTTCGGTTATCGACGAGCTGCCGCCCGGCAGGCAGGAGATCGATACTCTGCTCATAGATTCCTCAAAACGCGACCGCGCTCTCGGCTTTATCCGAAGCGAGGTTTCCCGCGGCCGTCAGGCGTACATCGTCTGTCCGCTCGTTGAGGAGGGCGACGTTGAGTTAGCCTCCGCCGAGGAGTACGCCGCAGAGCTTATGCTCAACCATTTCAGCGACATAGCCGTCGGAATCCTCCACGGAAGGATGAAGCCCGCCGAAAAGGAAGCGGTTATGCGCGATTTCTCGCGCAACAAGGTAAAAATCCTTGTCGCGACAACGGTTATCGAGGTCGGCATAGACGTGCCGAACGCTACGATAATGATGATAGAAAACGCCGAACGGTTCGGGCTTTCTCAGCTCCACCAGCTGCGCGGAAGAGTCGGCAGAGGAAGCGAGAAGAGCTGGTGCATACTCGTCTCCGACAGCACTACCGAGAACTCAGCCGAACGCCTAAAAACGATGTGCACTACCCGCGACGGCTTTAAAATCGCCGACGCCGACCTCAAGCTCAGAGGTCCCGGAGATTTCTTCGGTTCCCGCCAGCACGGACTGCCTCAGCTTTCGGTCAGCAGCCTTGCCGATACGGAGAATCTCGAGCTGTCACAGAAAATGACAGACTATATTATAAACGATTCAGAAGGAATGCGCGACGACCGTTACCGCGGACTCAGCGCCGAAATAACTCGTCTTTTTAAGTCTACGGGCGACGAAACGCTCAATTGATACTTGAAAAACAGACGATGTTGTATTATAATACCCGTGATTAATGTTTTTTATCGGACGGTTTTTCTGCCCGATGAAAACAGGAGGTTTAGATATGAAAAAGAAAATTTCAGTTATACTCAGTATGCTTGTGCTGTGCTGTTTGCTTATTACAGCGGCTGCACCCGCGTCCGCGATCAGCTACAAGAATAAGATCAAGCTCAGAAGTGAGGCGGCGCTCGTCGTTGACAAGCAGACAGGTCAGGAGATCTTCTCCGTCAACGCGGACAAGAAAATGTATCCCGCATCCACCACAAAGATTATGACCTACACCGTTGTAGCCGACTGGCTCGGCAAAACTCTCAACGGTAAGAAAATCACCCTGAAAACCGAGATCCCCATTAAGCAGGAGGTTCTCAACATCCTCGACGGCACGGGAAGCTCCATCGCGAACGTACAGGCTCATGTGGGCGAAAAAATGACCGTTCTCGACCTGCTCTACTCGATGATGGTTCCCTCGGGCAACGACGCCGCTGTTGTGCTTGCCGACTATTTCGGAAGCGGTTCGATCCCTAAGTTTGTCGAGATGATGAACAATAAGGCAAAGGAGCTTGGATGTAAGAACACCCACTTCGCGAACCCCGACGGTCTCCACGATCCCGACCACTACACAACGGCGATCGACCTTATGAAAATGACTCAGAACGCTCTCACGCTGCCTGAGTTCGCCAAAATCACCAACACCGATACTTACTACGTTATGGATGACGACTATCCGCTCGTCACCACAAACTATATGATAGACGTCAACCGCGGCGGCGATTACTACTATCAGTATGCCCAGGGCATTAAGACGGGTACGACCGATGAGGCTGGACACTGCCTCGTAACTATGGGCGTTGCCGACGGTAATTCCTTTATCGCGGTTCTGCTCAACTCTCCCATCAAGGACCCCGACGAGTACGGCACTATGTACGACGCAGCCGACCTCTTCCGCTGGGCGCTCACGAGCTTTGAGACGGGAAGGGTTCTCTCGGCTGAAACTCCTATCTGTGAGGTACACGTAAACGAGGCTATGGAGAACAGCGACCTTATGCTTGTCCCCGAAAAGAACGTCAACGCCGTTGTTCCGAAGGACTTCAAAAAGAGCGATATCGAGGTCGTTCCCGATATTCCCTCGAGCATTGAGGCTCCCGTGGAGAAGGGCGACATCGTCGGTAAAGCGAAGATTTACTACAAGGGCAAGCAGGTTGACAAAAAACAGCAGATCGGCGAGGTCAACCTCGTAGCGTCCGACTCGGTCGAGCGCAGCGGCTTCCTGCACGCGGGCTCCGTATTTAAGGACATTACCTCCCAGATGTGGTTTATCATCATTATCGCGGGTATCATTTTACTGCTCGTGCTCTACATCGTTATCAGTACGATCATCTCGCGCCGCAACAAAAAGAGAAAGCGCAGCGTAAGAAGATACAGAAACTTTTAATTAAAGAAACGGTCGGGAAGACAGGCTGCCTGGCAGCATGTCCTCCCGACCTTTTTATCATTTACTTACCCTGAGCTGTGTGTAATGCTTCAGCGCCTGACGCCAGCTCAGTCCCTTTTTGCACAGCTCGTTTACTCCGTTAAGGCTGACGGCGGTGCTGGTGCCGCTTTCCGTCGCGTCCCATGGGCTCGCGGCGTGTTTTATAAACGGATATTCTCCGCTCGGCTCCGTGAAGCCCGACGAAAACTCCGCTAACGGGATCTTTACTTTCCTGCCCTTGTATGTAAGAAATATGCCGCTTGTTTCCTGTACGTATTTTTCTATAACAGAATAATATTTGCTGTCGCCGAACTTTTTCGTGAACTGTTTTTCGCTGAGAAACTCGCTTTTATCATCGGTATTTACCGAATCATCAAGCTTATAATTCGTATTCAGAATTATAACGAGAGCTTTAAGCGTCTCCGCGCAGTAACCCTTTCTGTATTTTGCCACCGCCATTCCCGTTATCATTTCGGTTCTGCTCTTTGATTCCGCCTCTGAGCGCGTTTTTTCCGTGTGGTTATCGGACTGAATTCCGACGCAGAAAAGCGGAACGGAAATAAAAAGCGCGGCGATCAGGATAATTGAAACTATCTTTTTTATCATATTTTAACTCATATCCTCAATTTTTATTTTTTATTCCTTGACATCATAGGTTGTTTGTCTTAAAATATTATATGTTTGATATTTGTTAAGATATGATATTGATTTGCATTTTCGCGGGCGGTTTTCCGCCGAATGAAAGGAACGTATTATGAAATCTAAGCTTTGCTGGATTCCGTTTATTCCGCTGACTTTAGCGGCAACGGTTCTCCAGGTTCTTCAGACTCTGGGTACTTTCGAAATGCCCAGCCCTTATTTCTTCACCTACATCGCGTCATATCTGTTGATAGGTATGTTTGCGGTAAATATCGTATTTACGGCGATTGACAAAAAGACTTCGCCCGTATACCTGCTGACGAGGAACGTCCCCGCCGCGGTGTGCGCGATGCTTGCCGCCGCGACGATAGCCTCAAAATCGGCGCTGATCATAATACTCGACATCCAGAACAGGCAGCTTGACGCCTTTGTGTTCGCTACGGTACTGATGGGCATGCTTGCGGCTGTATGTATGGTGTTCGTAGCTATGGCGCACCTTCAGGGACGCAATTTCCTTCCGAGAATGGGCATACTGTTTCTCTCAATGCCTGTATGGGCAGGAATGATGCTTATCAGCGAGTTCCTCAGCAACCGCACGGTTTCCGTACTCTCGATCAACCCGTTCAAGCTCTTCGCGTTCGCGTTCGCGATGGTATTCCTCTTCAAGCTCTCTATGATTATCGCGACAGTCAACGGCAAGAACCCCGTTAAGGCTATGTACCTCTACGGACTTCCGCTCGCGGGCTTCGGTATCGCTTACGGCGTCGGTAATATCGTGTATATGGTAATGGACGGTATTCACTATTCCGAGAATATAACGGCGTTTATTTTCCTTTCTCTCGCGCTGTACATAATCTTTTTCAACATCGAGCTTACGCGCCTTTCGCGTACAAACGAGGAGCAGCTGCTCAAGTTCGACCTCGACGACTACGAGGAGGAGATCCGCGCTTACGGTAACGCCGAGAGCGGGATTCTTGTCCAGCCCGAAGAGCAGACAGGCGACTACGACTATGACTACGAGGTCACCAAAAGCGACGCCGAGACATACATCACCGAGAAGGACGCTTCTTATCAGGATGAGGACACCGATGATTACGTTTACGGCTACTACGGCTACGGCGCCGAGATTGACGCGGAGCACCTCGTTGTTGCTCCCGACGCCGAGGATGACGACGCGATTTACGTAGACAGTAATGTTGTTGATAAATTTGAGGAAAAGCTCATCGAAACGGACGCGGCTGAGGAAGAAAACCCCGAAAAAACCGACGATGAACAGCTGAAGAAAATAAACAAAATCCTTGAGGATATTTGATTTACAGTTAAGGGAAGACAGGTTGCCTGCAATCGGTCTTCCTTTTTTATATGAACGATAAAGGTCGGACAGACAAGCCGCGCGATTTGCAGCCGTCTGTCCGACCATAACATTTTATTAAATCTCTTAAATTCCAAACGCTGTGTATATCAGTCTTTCTTTCCGAGCTCGATGTTCCTGTTGTAGGACGCTTCAACAGCGTCGACGACAACATCGGCGAGGTTGTCGAACTGGAGCGACTTTACGCCCTCGATCGTACTGCCGCCGGGGGAGCATACGTTTTTAATCAGCGTGTCGGGGTCGATGCCGCTCTCAATCAGCAGCTTCGCGCTTCCGAAAACGGTCTGCGCCGCAAGCTTGAGCGAGGTTTCCGCGTCGATTCCGCAGGCTGTTCCGCCCTCGGCGAGTGCCTGAATGAACATATATACAAACGCGGGACCGCAGCCCGATACCGAACAGCCCGCGTTCATAAGCTCCTCGCCGATTTCGGTGAGAGCGCCCGCGAACTTCATATTGTCAAGGAACACCTCGAGCTCTTCGCTTGTGGTGTTTTCGCTTTTGCAGTAGAGGATCTCGCCCGCGCCGACAGAAACGGGAGTGTTCGGCATAATGCGGATCGTCTTGTAACCGCCGCCCGCGAAGGAGCGGATAGTCTCGATTTCAAGTCCCGCCGCCATAGTTACGAGCACAACGTCGTCGCGGTCTTTGAGAACGCCCTTTATTGAGGCGAGCATATCCGCCATCATCTGTGGCTTAACTCCGAGGAAGATGTATTCGCACTGAGCCGCGACCTCCTCGATAGAGCCGACCTTTACGCCGAGCTCATCAGCGAGCGACTGCGCCTTTTCGGCGAAGTGGTCGTTGAGCAGTATGTTTTTTGTTGATTTGGACGCCGCTCTCGCGAGAGCTCCGCCCATATTTCCCGTGCCGATAAATCCAAAGGTATACATTTATACTCCTTCTTTCTAACGAATCTGTCCTGTACCCTTGATTATGTATTTATACGTGGTGAGCTCCTCAAGTCCCATAGGACCTCTCGCGTGGAGCTTCTGCGTAGAAATGCCCATTTCGCAGCCGAGTCCGAACTCTCCGCCGTCCGTGAAGCGTGTGCTGGCATTGACGTAAACGGAGGAACTGTCGATCCGTCTCGCAAAGCTGTCCGCCGCTTCGGGAGTGGAGGTGATGATAGCCTCGCTGTGACCTGTGGAGTGGAGGTTGATGTGCTCGATAGCCTCATCAACGCTGTCGACGATTTTAACGGCGAGAATGTAATCGAGGAACTCGGTGTCAAAGTCGTCCGCGCCCGCGGGTGTGCCGTCGATGATCTCGGCAGCTCTCTCGTCGAGTCTGAGCTCAACGGGATTCTCGGCTCTGTCGTCAACGAGACGAGCCTTCAGCTTGGGAAGGAAGCTTTCCGCAATCGCGGAGTTTACTACAAGAACCTCCTCGGCGTTGCATACGGAGGGACGGCTGGTCTTTGCGTTTTCGATTATGTTGAGCGCCATATCGATGTCGGCGCTGTCGTCTACGTAGATGTGACAGATACCCGTGCCTGTCTGGATGCAGGGAACAGTGGCGTTGCGCACACAGGCGCTGATAAGTCCCTTGCCGCCTCTCGGGATGAGCAGGTCAATGTAACCGTCCGCTGTCATAAGCTCGTTGGCGCTCTGGCGTGTAGTGTCCTCAACAAGCAGGACGAAGTCGCGGCTGAGCCCGACCTTCTCGAGACCGTCCTGAAGCGCGCTTACGATTGCCGCAGCGCTGCTGTGAGCTTCCTTGCCGCAGCGAAGCACGCACGCGTTGCCGCTCTTCAGAGCGAGCGCGGCGGCGTCGGAGGTTACGTTCGGGCGGCTCTCATATATGATCGCTACCGTACCGAGCGCGACGGCTGTTTTCTCAATTACAAGACCGTTGCCGCGCGTAACTCTTTTCAGGACCTTGCCGACGGGGCAGGGGAGAGCGGCTACGTCGCGCACTCCCTGAGCCATTCCTTCGATTCTCTCCTTGCTGAGTGAGAGACGGTCTATCATTACGTCGCTGACCGTGCCGCGGGCTTTTTCAACGTCTTTATTATTCTCTGTAAGAATATTATCGGTAGAAGCTACAAGACTGTCAGCCATAGCGAGAAGCGCGTCGTTGATCTGCTCGACGCTTACGGTGCTGAGCTGTGCTCTTGCGATTTTTGATTTCTCGAGTAATTCCTTTGTTGTCATATTCTATCTCCTTACAAAGCGGGTGCAAATGCCGCCGCCTTCAATAATATCATAAAGTATATCGGGGTTCTTGCCGTTGGCGATCACCATCTCGATTCCGCAGTCCATCATCATCTTGGCGGCGTTTAGCTTGGTAATCATACCGCCTGTGCCGAGTACTGTTCCCTTGCCCTTTGCGAGAGACTCGATTTCCTCGGTGACCTCTTCTACTACGTCGATGCGCTTGGCGTCGGGGTTCGTGTTCGGGTCGCCTGTGTATAGTCCGTCGATATCCGAAAGCAGCACGAGCAGATCAGCCTTTACGGTCTTCGCGATGATCGCGCCGAGGGTGTCGTTGTCGCCGATTACTATCTCGTCGGTCGTAACGGTGTCGTTCTCGTTGATTATCGGTATTACGCCGAGCTCCAGCAGTCTGTAGAGCGTGTTGTTGAGGTTCTTGCCGTAATCCTCGATCGTGACGTACGCGCCTGTCATAAGTATCTGCGCGACAGTGTGGTTGTACTCGGAGAAGAGCTTGTCGTAGACGTACATAAGCTCGCACTGTCCGATAGCTGCAGCCGCCTGTTTGGTGGGAATATCGTCGGGACGGTCAACATATCCGAGCTTTCCGAGTCCCATTCCGATAGCGCCCGAGGACACCATAACTATCTCGTGTCCCGCGTTCTTGAGGTCGGAGACGACCTTGCACAGGTGCTCCACGCGTTTTATGTTGAGCAGCCCCGTGCTGTGCGCCAGCGTCGAGGTGCCGAGTTTTATTACAATTCTCATCTTTTCAGCGCCTTTCTTTAGTTCGCTAAACTGTTGAAATATAATATAGCACATATTTCCGAAATAGTCAAACCCCGAGCGTCGGTATGACAGGTTTTATTTCGGTTTGAAAATGTAGCAGATGTAGCAGGTAAAAACATCGGTTCTATATAGTAGTTAAAGTTTCATGGGACCGTTTTTACCTGCTACACTTGCTACATACCTTGAAGTTGATATGTTTCTGTGATAGAATAATAAAAATGTTAAAAAACTTCCGAAAAAGTGTCACAAAACCGTACCTTTATCGGTTATAGTGTATAGAAGGATAACAAAGGAGCAAAAATGCTTACATTCTATCTAGCGCTTGCTCAGAGCGATAACGACAAGGATAAGTTTGAACAAATCTATATCAGATACCGAAAGCTGATGCTCAGCGTCGCCTACAAAATTCTGGGTGACAGCGAGCTCAGCGAGGACGCTGTCCACAACGCGTTTATGCGTATCTTGAACCACCTCGACAAGCTCGACGACGTCGACAGCCCGCGCACAAAGGGCTACGTCGTAATCGTCGCGGAGAACGTCGCCAAGACTATGTATACACAGCGGAAACGGATCGTCGCTCTTGAAAACGAGGAAGCGGCACTTGTTGCCGATGACGTAGCCGACGGGTACGAGGACAAGGCGTCCGCCGAGTACATAGCTCAGGTTATAGCGAGTATGCCGCAGAAGTACGGCAGGGTACTTATTCTTAAATATCTTAACGGGCTCAGTGACAGGGAGATAGCCTCTTCTCTCGGCTTATCCGATTCCGCGACGCGTAAGCGTCTGCAAAGAGCCCGCGAAATGCTCAGGGATATGCTCAGCGTATCCGATCTGGAGGGATTTTAATGGAGAAAACATTAGACAGGAACACGCTGATAAAAGCGCTTGAAATATATGAGAACAGCTGGCTCGACACCGTCAGCGAGGACGCGGCTTTTGAGCCGTCCGAAAACTTTGACAGGAAGATGAAGCGCCTTATAAAGTCGCAGAACAATGTTTATTATAAGGCTACGCTCACCCGCGCGCGCAAGGTGCTCGTCATAGCGGCGGCGATTTCCGTTCTTATCGCTTCGCTTATGAGCGTTTCGGCGGTAAGGGAGAAGGTCCTCGGCTTCTTTATTTCTCATGAGAACACCTACGAGGTCACCGAGTACGACAACAGCGATCAGTCCGATTCGCCCGGGACGATCGAGCGTCAGTTTACACTGAACCCAGCTGACTTCCCCGAGGGCTACGAGCTCTCCGAAACAGCCGCGGACGACGAGAGCGTTATGATGACGCTTGAAAACGGCGACAGCTTTATCACGATAGAGCAGTTCACAAAGAAATCCTACGTATCGGCTTCCGACAGCGATTTTGACGCGGTCAGGACCGTAAGCTTCAACGGCACGGACTATATCGTCCGCACATCCGACGATACCGTTATGCTCGTCTGGGAGCGCGGCGGCTATGTATTTGAGGCGGTCGGCTTTATTGGCGAGGACGATATGCTAAAGCTTGCGTCTGATGTAAGCGTTGACGTAAACTGACAGGAGGGTTTGGTATGAGAAAAATATTGGCTTGCTTCCTTGTCCTGCTTATTCTGGCGGGTACATTATGCATAAACGCTTTTGCCGCGGAAACACCGACCGCACGGGAGCGGACACGGCTGTCCTTCGGAGAGGTTGACGGGCTTGAACTCGTTTACATTCCGTCGGAGCACAGCGGGGAGGATTTTTCCTACGTAGTCGGCGACTGGTATTTTGACGCCGACAGCAGCTTTGTCAACTTCGGAATATTGAGCGACGGAGTATTTACTCCGCTTAGCGACGCTTACGGCAGTACGGTAAACGACGAGACGCTCTCGGCGTTTGTTGAGCTGTTCAAGAACGGCAAGGCGGGTACGGAGCTTGAGTCCTGGGAGGTCGGCTCTTTCGGGACGCCGAATGACGGACCGTGCGCGTCAGGCAATAATGGACTGACGTCCGAAAACGGGACGGAGCCTTCCGAAACGGTAAGCGAATCTCAGACCG
>JAHLBL010000089.1 GCA_020625635.1 bacterium | reverse complement strand
TACGAAAAAACACACCTGCTTTCGCAAGTGTGTCTTTTTTTTGTTTTGCACCCTTTGGCTTATCTTAATGATATTGCCGTTTCAGGACTTCTTTTTTCGCATATTTTTAAAAAATTCTTTTATTAAGGAGCTGCACTCTTCCTCCATAACTCCGCCAGTAAACTTGGGCTGAAAGTTGTTTTCCATATTAAAAAGGTGTAACGCTGAACAGCAGGCTCCGTTTTTATCATCATATGCGCCGAAGTGAACTTCGGGTATTCTTGCGTTAACTATAGCTCCCGCGCACATAGGGCAGGGCTCGAGCGTTACATACAGCGTACATTCCCAGAGCCTCCATCCGCCAAGCCTTTCGCATGCCTTGAAAATTGCTTCGGTCTCGGCGTGATACAGCGCGTTTTTACCTGTTTCACGTCTGTTATAAGCAGTCGCAATTACTTCATCGCCTTTTACGACAACCGCTCCAACGGGAACTTCTCCCAAATCATATGCCTTTTGCGCCTCTTTCAGCGCCAGGCTCATATAAAACTCAGGCCCCATAATTCACTGCTTGCTATCAGCTCAAGCGTCAGCGCGATAATCGAGAGTATCATTCCTACAGTGGTCAGCGATTCTCGCAATGTACATCCAAATTTAAATTGAACATTGGAATAAACATTGAAAAAGCCTTTATGTTTTGAGAGTAAGAAAGCGGATACTATTCCGCCGATAATGACGATAAGTGAAAAAGAGATATATACTATTGTTGCGATATTGTCGTCAAGCTGTGAATCGGAATACATACTCACCATTACGCTTGAAAAATTAATAAGAAAATGAGAAATTATTGACGGAAGAATCGAACCCGATTTTACTGTAACATACGCGAAAGCAAGCCCAACTACGAAAGCAAACGGAGTTTGTACGAGGTTTCCGTGCATTAAACCGAATAATAACGAAGATGTGAAAATCGCGAAATTAATTCCGAATGGTTTTAACTTGTTAAGTATAATTCCTCTGAATAAAAACTCTTCAGCTAACGGAGGAATAATAGCTACGGAAAGAATTGTTAGTAACGCTTCAAGAGGAGTATTCTCCGCCGCTTCAAACGAAGGAGGGTATTTCGTTTTTATTCCTATCAGCGACAAGTTGTTCAGAAGAATATCTGCCATATAGTTTGAAATGAGCGATACAGCCGTAGCGATAAGAACCAGCGGAACGAAATATCCTTTTTTAACTTTTTTAAGAGGGATAAGCTCGTTGAATTTACTGTCCGTTGCTTTTATGAATATAACACCGACAATGAACATCGAGACGAGAGAGGTTATTCCGCTCCATAGAACAATAGCGTCCGCGGATTGTGTTATTGCGATCCCTATATAAGTAACGGCAATCATTATTATAAATGAAATTAAAACAAGAAAGCCGATCTGGTTTGAAGTCTTTTTTATGGCTTTTGTCTGATAATAGTCCATAGTACCATTCCTTCTGTATTTATCAATACTGATAGTATCACAGTTTTTCTCTTAAATCAAGCTTTTAAAAGATTACATTCTTTTTACAAAAATTGACAGCTAAATAAATTAAGATTATACTTATTTCGAGTAAATAATATTATGGATAGTTCTATTCATAAATTGACTTTATCCGACATTTATGTTATTCTTAAAGGTGATTTAGAGTCTTTGGAGGTGTTTTATGAACACTGCGATCATTTTAGCGGGCGGAGTTGGCTCCAGAATGGGAGTCGATCGTCCCAAACAGTATCTTATTGTAAAGGATAAGCCGATTATCGCTTACTGCCTTGAAATTTTCCAGAATCATTCCGCTATTGATAAAATAGTAATTGTCGTCAGTGAGGAATGGCAGGATTATGTTGAGGAGAATGTGGCGAAATACGGTCTTACAAAGGTCTGCGGATATGCTCCCGCGGGAAGAACACGCCAGCACTCAATCTATAACGGATTGAAGTGCACACAGGATAATGCTCCCGATACCGATATCTGCATTATCCACGACGCCGCGCGTCCGCTCGTTTCCGATAAAATTATCAACGATTGTATCGTGGGAGCGACGGAGGATGACGGCGCTATGCCCGTTATTTCCGTAAAGGACACAATATATCAGAGCGCTGACGGTAAGAAGATCGATAATCTTCTGAAGCGTTCAGAGCTGTTCGCGGGACAGGCTCCCGAGAGCTTCAAGTTCAAAGAATACCTTGATATACATATCTCCGTTTCTGATGACGAGATTGCGACTACGGCAGGAAGCAGTGAAATTGCTTACCGCCACGGTATGAAAATCCGTCTTGTCGAAGGAAGCGAAAGAAACTTTAAAATAACTACCATAGAAGATTTAGAGACATTCGAAACCATTATTAACGGTTGATTGGAGGGTTAATTATGGAAACAATGAAGGCGAGAGTATTAAGAGCTGTCGGTGATCTCCGACTTGAGGATTATCCCGTTCCCGAGCTTAAACCTGATGAGGTTCTGCTCAGAGTTAAGGCTTGCGGTATCTGCGGCTCGGATATTCCCAGAATTTTTGTCAACGGAACTTATCATTTCCCGACTATTCCCGGACACGAGTTCGCGGGTGAAGTCGTAGCCGCGGCTTCCGAGGAGAACAAAAAGTACATCGGTACACGTGCCGCTGTATTTCCGCTGATTCCCTGCCGCACCTGCAACAGCTGCAACAAGGGCGTTTATGAAACCTGTAAGCATTACGACTATCTCGGCTCACGTTCCGACGGCGCATACGCCGAGTACGTAAGAGTTCCCGTATGGAATCTCGTTCCTATCGCGGATAACGTTTCATTTGAAGAAGCCGCTATGGCTGAGCCTACAGCAGTTGCGCTTCACGCGCTGAGACAGGCGGGAGTTACCATCGGCGACACAGTTGTAATCTACGGTCCCGGTACTATCGGTATGCTTATCGCTCAGTGGGCGAAGGCTTGGGGCGCAGGAAAGGTTCTGCTTGTCGGAACCGATTTGAATAACTACGACTTTATCGAAAGCCTCGGCTTCCATGATTACTTTAACGCTTCTCACGGCGACCCGATCGAGTGGGTAATGGAGCAGACTAACGGAAACGGCGCCGATATCGCTATTGAGGCTGTTGGTATTCCCGTAACTGCGTGCAACTGTCTTGACAGCGTCGCTTCGGGAGGCAAGGTTGTTTTTGTCGGAAATCCTCATGGTGATTTTACATTTCCGCAGAACACATACTGGCAGATTCTCAGAAAGCAGCTTAAAATTTTCGGAACATGGAATTCCGCTTATAACAACACACCGCAGAGTGACTGGAGCGTTGTTGTTGACGCTATGTCTTCGGGCGCTGTTAAGGTTAAGCCGCTTATCACTCACCGCGTAACTCTCGAGAACATCGAGGAAGGTCTCGAAATCATGAGAACCGGCAGTGAGTTCTACAGCAAAGTTATGGTAATAATTGATTAATTGAGGTAAATATGAGAGGTTTATTATCTCCGTCTGTAATGTGTGCGGACCTGCTCAATCTTGAGGATGAAATCAAGAAGCTTGACGAACTCGGTGTTGAGTATTTGCACATAGATTTTATGGACAATAAATTTGTACCTAATATCACATTTGATACAAATATGGTAAAAAGCTTCAGGAAACCAATGAAGAATATCCGTCGCGATATCCATATTATGGCATTTGAACCACAGCAGTTTTTTGACGCCATGGAAATCGGTGACGGAGATATGGTATCGGTTCATTATGAGGCTTGCGAAAACGCTCACGCGGTACTTTCGGATATCCGCGGCAGAGGAGCAAGTCCATGTATAGCTATCAGTCCCGATACTCCTGTTGAGACTGTGCTTGATTATCTTGATGAGGTCGACGCAGTGCTTCTTATGACGGTTTATCCCGGGTTTGCGGGACAGCCGATGGCTGAAGGAAGTATGGACAGACTGTCTGCACTCAGAGAGCTTATTGATAAATCAGGTAAAGATATAAGCATCGAGGTAGACGGTCATGTAAGCTGGGATCATTGCGGTGAAATGCGCTCGAGAGGCGCTGATATATTTGTGGCAGGTTCGTCGTCCGTTTACGGTAAAGGCTTGCCTCTTAAGGAAGCTGTCGAGAAATTCTACAGCTTGGTTCAGTAATTTTATGGGGGATATTTAGTTGGATTATAAAATTCACGTAAACAGCGTTGTAGTGGAAAAACAGAAGATGACCATCAGCATCACGGGTGAATATATCGACCCTGTGATCAATTCCAAGTTCCTTTCCACTCCCAAGGTTATTCTTTATTTTGACAACGGTCAGGAAGACAGACGTATTCCCATGGTAATACGTTTCGGCAACATTACTTATATCGACGGTAAATGTATGTTCTCTGGAACATACACCTACAGGCTCGACTACCTTTTCTGGAAAACAAGAGGTCAGGGACTTCCGTTTGATATGTATCTGAATCTCAGCTTCGCGGATTTTTACGCCGAGAAGGTTCCTGTAAAAATCACTCCCGATGAGTTTATTCAGGATGATAATTTCTTTAAGCTGACTGATTGCGGCGATCATTTTCATATCGAAAGCCGTCCCGAAAAAATCAGGGGAGAGGCGAGAAAAGCGTCCTTTGTAAAGGCTCTCAACTTCATTCTTAAAATTTTTACATTCCTGCTGTCTATTATTCTTATTCCGTTCTTTGTTCTCGAAGGCTTGCTTACCTTTACGGGCTTTATTTCAATGCCGAGCAAAATTGAGTCGGAAAACAAACTGAAACGTCTCGCTTCATACGTTATTTACCGTTATTCGAGCGTTTCGCGTGAGAAATTCACGATGGACAGATATAAGAGAAGCAAGATTCGCAGCTCCTATAAGCACAAGAAGAGAAAGAAGGTTCAGCCTAACAAGATTACTTTCTTCTCAACAAGACGCGAGGAGCTTTCGGGTAACTTTGAATTCGTATATAATAAATTAAAGGACGACAAGAACCTCGATATCAACTTCCTTTATAACACAAAAACCTTCCGTTATATGACCAAAAAGGAGATTGACGACTTTACAGAGGCTTGCGCTACCAGTAAGGTTGTTGTTCTTGATGAGTTTACACCTCAGATTCACCTTCTGGACCTCAAGCCCGAGACGAAGCTTGTACAGCTCTGGCACGCTTGCGGAGCGTTCAAGACATTCGGCTTTTCCAGACTCGGCAAGCCCAAGGGCTCGCCTCAGCCTACAAGGATGCACCGTTCCTACGACTACGTTACAGTAAGCTCAGCGTATTGTAAGAAGTGCCATTCCGAAGGCTTCGGTATCGCTACGGACAACATCGTTCCGACAGGTATCGCGAGAACCGACATCTTCTTTGATGAAAACTACAAGAAAAAAGTCGTAGACGAGTTCTACAGTCAGTATCCTAATTTTAAGGACAAGAAAATCATTCTCTTTGCGCCTACTTTCCGCGGTGATGTAAAGGCGAGCGCTCATTATCCTATGGAGCTGTTCGATGTAAGTGAGGTCTGCGATACTCTCGGAGAGGATTACGCGCTTATTATCAAGCACCATCCGTTTATCACGGAGCAGCATCCGATTCCCGACGAGTACAGAGACCGCGTAATAGACTTGTCCGAGAGCACGGAAATCAACGATCTGCTCTTTGTAGCCGATGTTATCATCAGCGACTATTCATCGCTTATTTTTGAGGCGTCACTGCTCAATATCCCGATGCTTTTCTATGCGTTCGACTTACAGCCCTATATCAAGTCGCGTGACTTTTATTTCGATTTCAAGCTGTATATTCCGGGTAAAATCTGTAACTCTCTTTACGCTTTGCTTAAAGCTATTCAGGAGGAGGATTTTGAAACCGAAAAGATCGAACGCTTCAGAAATATGTTCTTTGATGATTTTGACGGTCAGTCCTCACAGAGAATCGCGGATTTAATTTATAAATGTTTGGAATAACTCTTGACATTTTTTAATCAATAGTATATAATCATACGGTAAAATAAAGTAAAGCAGTAATGCTTTCACCTGTGGGGTTTCGTCTGCACGGGTCAATACCATTGAACATTTTGTTTATTAGTATTGTAATGCGGACGGATTTCTGTCCGCATTTATTTTATATATTATCGCTTTGGAGGTGCTTTGTTATCAGCAAGCAAGAAATTCAGATTAACGAGGATATAAGAGACAACGAGCTCAGAATTATCAGCGCAAGCGGTGAACAGCTCGGAATAATGTCTGCTAAGGAAGCTCTTGATCTGGCTGCAAAAGAAGACCTTGATCTGGTTAAAATTGCTCCGCAGGCTAAACCGCCTGTATGCAAGATTATGGATTACGGCAAGTACAGATTTGAGCAGGCTAAAAGGGAAAAGGAAGCAAGGAAAAATCAGAAGATCATCGATACAAAAGAGGTTCGCTTAACCCTCAACATCGATACACACGACTTTAACACCAAACTCAACAACGCTGTAAAGTTCTTGAATCACGGTGATAAGGTAAAGGTTTCAATTCGTTTCCGCGGACGTGAAATGGGTCATTCCGAATTCGGCTACGACCTTATGAAGCGTTTTGCCGAAGCCTGTGAGGAAAACGCCGTTATCACAAAACCGGCTAAGCTTGAAGGTCGCAATATGCTTATGTTTCTTGCGCCAAAGCCAAATAAGTAATTAAAGCTAAGGAGGATAAATATTATGCCTAAAATCAAAACACACAGCGGAGCTAAAAAGCGCTTTAAGCT
>JAHLBL010000088.1 GCA_020625635.1 bacterium | reverse complement strand
GCCCTCAGCCTGAAGGACAACAGCATCATAGATCATATCCGCGACCTCGAGTCGATCGGAGTATGCTCGGCAAAGATCGAGGGCAGACTGAAGCGCCCCGAATACGTCGCCGCCGCCACCGCGGCGTGTGTTGAAAGCCGCGACCTTGGCGTAATAAGCGACGAAACGCGAAAGCGCCTCGACGGCGTGTTCTCGCGTACGGGCTTCACCGACGGCTACTACAAATCAAAACGCGGGTACGAGATGTTCGGTTACCGAAAGAAGGAGGACGTCGTCTCCGCAACGCCCAGGCTCCTCGCGGAGATCCGCGCGGCGTATAAGGACGAGCCTAAACGCGTAAAGCTTACGGCGAGCTTTTCGGCTGAAATCGGCAAAGCCGCGTCGTTTACCGTCAGCGACGGCGTACATACCGCCACAGCCGAAAGCGAGGAAATCTGTGAGCCCGCGCTGAACAGAGCGCTTGACCGCGAAAAATGCATCGCCCAGCTGACTAAAACAGGCGGAACTCCCTATAATATAGATAGCGTCGACGTAACGCTTGACGACAAGCTCAGTCTCCCTGTCTCGGCGCTCAACCGACTGCGCAGAGACGCGCTCGACTCGCTGTCACGGCGCAGAGAGATTGTACACAACTACAAAATCAACGACATTATCATAGAAAAACCGAAGCCGCATAAAGCCGCGCGCAAGCTCCGATACGGGCGTTTTACTTCGACTAAACCCGGCTCGGGCTTCAAGGAGCTCGACCTGTGCTTTGTTCCCTTCGACAGTGACTCACGGGAGATAGACCGACTTATCGACGAGGGCTTTTCCGTCGGTATCGAGATCCCGCGCTCGCTGTTTTCGCGCGAGGAAAAGGTGAAGGAAAGGCTGAAAAGCCTTTCGGAGCTCGGAATAACAGACGTTCTGTGCAATAACCTCGCGGCTGTTTACATCGCAAAGGAACTCGGTATGCGGATTCACGGCGGATTCGGACTGAATTTCACTAACACCCTCGACCTTCTCTGGGCACAGGAGTATGGATTTGAGGATACCGAACTGAGCTTCGAGCTGAAGCTCTCCCAGATCAGGCTGCTCGGAGCCGATATCCCCCGCGGAATCATCACCTACGGCTATCTGCCCGTTATGCTCACGCGCAACTGTCCCAACAAAAGCGCAGGAATCAGCTGCAAAACCTGCGGCGGACGTTCAAAAATGACGGACAGGCTCGGCAAAACTTTCATTTTCTATTGTGACAAAAACGCGGTAGAGATACTCAACACCTCCCCCGTCGTCGAACCCGAGGGCGGTTCTGAAAACGCCTCACTCGACTTTGAGGTTTTCCGTTTCTCTGTGGAAAACTCTGTGGAAAACGTGGAAAAGATAAGCGATTTCCTCCGATTATGCCTAAATTCCAAGGAAAAGACGCACGGATTGTATCAAAGGGGAGTTTTCTGACAAAAATTTCCTGAACGGAAAATTAGAATTTTCCTCAGCAGAATATACTATTTTTTGATATTGGAATTATTAAAAATGCATAAAAATTAGTTTTCCGCATTTTTGCAGGAAGAGCCTGATTTTTGCAGGATTTCATTGTTTACAAGGAGTATTTATGGATTTAAAGATTAAAAGGCTAAGGGAAAACGCCGTGATTCCCACCCGTTCAACCGAGGGCTCGGCGGGAGCAGACCTGTACGCCTGCATCGACAGCGCCGTTACGATCGCTCCCGGAGAGCTCAGGCTCATCCCGACGGGAATCGCGATAGCTCTGCCCGACAGCTCCGTCGCAGCTCTGCTTTACGCGCGCTCGGGGCTTGGCGTAAAACACGGTATCTGCCTGTCAAACGGCGTAGGCGTGATCGACTCCGATTACCGCGGCGAGGTCTGTGTCGGACTGTGCAACGTCTCCGACAAGCCTTACACGATCGAGCCCGGGGAGAGAATCGCCCAGATGGTGATTTCTCCCGTTATTATCCCCGATTTTATCGAATGCGACGAGCTCGGGGATACCGCGCGCGGAGAGGGCGGATTCGGCTCCACAGGCAGAAAATAGCGATTTTTGACGGCGGAAAACCCCTGTTCAGTGGTAAGTTTTGATAGAGTTTATCGAAAATTTCCGCCTTAGTTGTTCAAAACACTGAAACTGCCGAAATATTATTGATTTAGAAGATTTGTTGAGATATAATTACCCTGACAGAAGGAATATGAATTAATAGTAAAAAAGGAGCAGGATTATGTTTTCTATGTTTTCTTTTTCAAAAGATATAGGAATTGACTTGGGCACTGCCAACACCCTCGTATGCATCAAGGGCAAGGGTATCGTTATGCGCGAGCCCTCTGTTGTGGCTGTTGATATCCGCAACGACAGCGTCCTCGCGGTCGGCGAGCAGGCGAGAGATATGATAGGCCGTACGCCCGATTCCATCGTAGCAGTACGTCCTCTGAAGGACGGCGTTATCGCCGACTTCGATATCACCGCGACAATGCTCAAGCACTTTATCCGCAAGGCGGCGAAGCCCGGCATTTTCAGTAAGCCCCGCATCGTTATCTGTATGCCCACGGGCGTTACCGAGGTCGAGCGCAGAGCCGTAGAGAAGGCGGCGGTTCAGGCGAGCGGAAGCCGCAGCGTTGTACTTATTGAGGAGCCCATGGCGGCGGCAATCGGCGCTGGTATGCCCGTTGACGAGCCTACAGGCTCAATGGTAGTCGACATTGGCGGCGGTACCTCCGAGGTAGCCGTTATCTCGCTCGGCGATATCGTGACCGCGTGCTCGGTAAGAGTTGCGGGCGATAAGTTCGACGAAGCAATAATAACATACATCAAAAAGACATATAACCTCCTTATCGGTGACAGAACCGCTGAGGAGATCAAGGTAACTATCGGCTCGGCGTACCCCTACCCCGACGAGCGCGATATGCTCGTAAAGGGCCGTTCGCTGGAGAGCGGACTGCCGAAGGACATCACCATTACCGCCGAGGAAATCCGCGACGCTCTCGCGGATCCGCTTATGGTGATCATCGAAGCTATCAAGACCACTCTCGAGCAGACTCCGCCCGAGCTTTCCGCCGACATCATCGACCACGGCATTATGCTCACAGGCGGCGGCGCGATGCTCCGCGGTCTCGACCGTCTCGTAATGCAGGAGACAGGTATGCCCGTACACGTAGCAGACCGCCCGCTCGACTGTGTTGTTGAGGGTGCGGGCAAGCGTCTCGGCGGCTCCAGAGCCGAATATAAACACAACAGGGAGTAATTCACATTTACTTCCTTTTCGGGAACTGAATAAGAATGCGTGAATTTTTTTCTGTAAAAAGTATCAAAATCCTGACGGCGACGTTGGCGGTTATTCTTGTGCTCTCAATCATGGGAGCAACCGGCAACAACTTTGTCGCGTCAGGATTTAATTTTCTCACAAAAGGTCTGTCACAGCTCACCGCCGCGGCGAGCGACTTCTCCGACAAAAAATCCTACGAGGAGCTCGAGGCTGAAAACAGCGAGCTGCGCAAGGAAGCCGCAGACCTCAGAACTCAGCTTGTCGATTACTACGACACTCTCGATGAAAACGCGCGTCTCTGGCGCTATTATCAGCTCAAAAAGAACCACGCGGACTTCGAGATAATGCCCGCGTCGGTAATCCGCAGGGACACGGGCGACGACTTCTACTCGTTTACTATCGACGTCGGAACATCGTCGGGTATTGCCGTTAACGACCCCGTCGTGACCGAAAACGGTCTTGTGGGCTTTGTAAGCTCGGCGGACGCCGCCGTCAGCCACGTAACCACGATTCTCTCCCCCGACCTCAAGGCGGGAGCGGTGGACAAAAAGTCGGGAGACACGGGAGTTGTCTCGGGCAGTGCGCTTTATACCGACCGCAACAAGACGACCTTTACCAAAATCGACGCCAACGCCGTAGTTAAAAAGGGCGACATTATCACCACATCTGGAATAGGCGGACTCTATCCCGCCGACCTTATAGTCGGCAAAGTAAGCGATATCCGCTACGACAAGTACGACGCTACAAAATACGCCGTCATCCAGCCCTACGAGGACATAAAAAAGGTCACCGACGTCGTAGTGATAACCGACTTCAAAAACAAGGGCCGTGTCGAAAAAATCGAGAAAGGTGAAAAGTAATGCTCAAGCAAAAAAGAGTTATTCGCTATCTCGCCTACTCGCTGGAAATAATACTGCTGTTCGTTATGCAGACCACCCCGAATTTCTTTCCCGAGATTTTCGGGAGCAAGCCTCTTCTCCTCATCCCTGCCGCGCTGACGATCTCCTTTATGGAAACGGAGCTCCCCGCCATGTTCTTCGGGCTCGGCTGCGGCGCCGCGCTCGATCTGGGCTACAGCGGCAACATCGGCTACTACTCCCTGATGCTCACGATTATCTGCTTCGGCGTGAGCCTTGTTTTCCGCGACTATATGGTAGTCAGCCTGCGCAACGCCGCCGCCTTTATCGCGGCTGTCAGCACAGCTCTAATAGGCATTCATTTTCTGCTGTTTTACCTGATCGCGGGAAAAGGCGAGGCGGGATATTACTTCCTGAATCACTATATCTCACGAATCATTTACACGATCATCACGGGAATAGGTCTTTATTTCCTGAACCGCGCGCTGTATAAAGGTCTGCGCGACTGATAAATTTTCATCCGAAAGGCGGTGATTATTATGCGGCTCAGCGACGAAAAAGAAAAAGAGCTTCAACAAAAGCGTTTTATCCGCAAGCGCGTCAGCATCTGCGTGATAATCACGCTTATATTTTTCCTCGGATTCGCGGCTAAGTTATTTATGTGGCAGGTCGTCGAGGGCAGCGACTACAGCAAGATAGCGGACGAGTCCACCTCCTACACCGTCACCACCGACTCCACACGAGGCGAGATCCTCGACTGCAAGGGCGTGGGACTGGCTGTGAACCGCACAGGCTATCAGGTTGCTTTTGACAGGCTGTTCCTCGATATCTCAAAGCTTGACGACACGATAATCTCGCTCACGGAGCTTATGGAGACCCGCGGAGAAAAGTGGATAGACATTCTGCCTATAACTTTGAAGGACGGTAAGTACGAATTCAGAAAGCACTCCGCTGACGAAATAAAGACGCTGAAATCGAAGGATTTCCTCGACCTGAAGAACAGCGATACCGCCGAAAAGTGCGTAAAGCTGCTCGCCGACCGCTACGACATAACCCACATAAAGGATAAAGAGAAGCTAAGAAAGCTCGAGTCCGTTTACTACAATATGGAGCGGACATATTTTTCAAACACCAACCCGTATATCTTCGCAAAGAACATCAGCTCCGATATGGTCGCCGTTATAAGTGAGCATATGCAGGGCGTGGGCGGAGTTGAGATCCAGACCTATCTCACCCGCTTCAATCCCTCGGGAAGCCTCGCTCCCCATATGATAGGAGCGCTGGGCAGCATCAACGCCGAGGAATACGAGGCAAAAACAGCCGAGGGAAAGGATTACGGCTATAATGACACGATCGGAAAATTCGGCGTTGAGCTCGCCTTTGAGGATGAGCTGAAGGGCGTCGGCGGCACAAGGATAGTCCAGAAGAACTCCGACGGACAGGTCACAAAAATCGTCCAGTCGGCGGCGGCTCAGCCCGGAAGAACGATTTACCTCACGATAGATTCCGACATCCAGCGAGCTACGGTAAACTCGCTGAAAAAGAATATCTCCGCCGCGCGCGCCAACGGACTTGCTTCCTACGGCACGGGAAACGGAGAGGACTGCTTTACGGGCGGAGCGGTTATGCTCAGCGTAAAGGATTTTTCAACCCTTGCCGCGGCAAGCTGGCCGACCTACGACCTTAATAAATACTCCGAGTACGGAGATTATTACGTTAAGCTCGCCACCGACAAGAAGGCGCCTATGTACGACAGGGCGTTCGTCGGCTCATTCGCCCCCGGCTCCGTTTTCAAGCCCTGCGTCGCGGCTGCCGCGCTCGAGGAAAAGATCATTTCCCCCTCGACCGAGATCAGCTGCTCAAAATACTACAACTACTACCCGACGAATCCCGTCGCGTGTATGGGTACTCACGGACCGATAAATATGAACTCCGCCGTTACACAGAGCTGCAACTATTTCTTTGCAGAAACGGGCAGACTTCTCGGAATCGACACGATGTATCTCTACGCCGAAAAGTTCGGTCTCGGAGAAAAGACAGGCGTGGAAATCGACGAGGGAACGGGAATCCTCGCGGGCAGAGACAGCACTTCCTGGATGGAGGGAAACACTGTTCAGGCGGCGATCGGTCAGTCCGACAACGCCTTCACGCCCCTCCAGCTCGCGTCCTATGTCGCGACTATCGCAAACAACGGAACGCGCCTGAGAACACACATCGTCAAGGAAATGCGCAACTACGAGCGCACGGAAACGGTGTACAAGTACGATTCAAAGAACCCCGAGGTCCTTAACAAGGTCGGCGTTTCGCAGTACAATCTCAAGGCTGTTCAGGAGGCGATGCGCAACGTCGTGGCGTCTCCGTCGGGAACCGCGAACTATGTTTTCGGAAGCTATAAGGTCGCGGTAGCCGCAAAGACCGGTACCGCCGAAAACGCGGGCAGCGACCACACGGTATTCATCTGCTACGCTCCCTATGAAAAGCCCGAGGTAGCCGTAGCCGTCGTTCTCGAACACGGCGCGTTCGGACGCTACAGTATGGGCGTCGCGAAGGATATGCTCGACGCGTATTTCAAGAGTAAGAAAACACAATAACCGCAAAAAAGGGGAAGGCTCAAAACAAACGAGCCTTCCCCTTGATA
>JAHLBL010000087.1 GCA_020625635.1 bacterium | reverse complement strand
TCAACGGCCGTGAGGCTATCCTCAAGGTTCACGCGCGCAAGAAGCCTCTCGCGCCCGACGTTAACCTGCGTACTATCGCAAAGACGACCGCGGGCTTCACGGGCGCAGACCTCGAGAACCTGCTCAACGAGGCGGCTCTGCTCGCCGCGCGCAGCGACAAGAAGGCTATCACGATGAAGGAGATCGAGGAAGCTACCATCAAGGTCGTAGCGGGAACCGAGAAGAAGAGCAAGGTTATGAGCGAGAAGGAGAAGCGTCTCACCGCCTATCACGAGGCAGGTCACGCGATCCTCTTCCACGTATGCGAGACTCAGGACCCCGTACACGAAATCTCGATCATTCCGCGCGGAATGGCTGGCGGCTACACAATGCCGCTTCCCACCGAGGATAAGTCCTACAATTCGCGCAACGAGATGTTCGAGAACATCGTCGTAGACCTCGGCGGACGCGTTGCCGAGGCGCTGATCCTCGACGATATCTCCACAGGCGCGTCCAACGACATCGAAAAGGCGACAAAGACCGCACGCAATATGGTCGTTAAGTACGGTATGACCGACGAGCTCGGTCCTATCTGCTACGGTCAGCAGAGCGGCGAGGTGTTCCTCGGCAAGGATATGGGACACGTCAAGGATTATTCCGAGGAGACTGCCGCCAAGATCGACAGGCTGATCCAGGGTATCGTCAAGGACGCTTACTCAAAGGCGGAGTCACTGCTCTCTGAGAACGTCGACAAGCTCCACGAAATCGCCAAATACCTTATGAAGTACGAGAAAATGCACAACGACGACTTCGAAAAGGTAATGAACGGCACATTCGTATGGCCGCAGGACGAGGAATGATTATTAATTGATAATTGACAATTGAGAATTGACAATTAAGGTCGGGTAGACAGGTTGTTCTATTGGCAGCCTGTCTGCTCTTTTTTTACTATGCATTATAAAAACACTTTCCCAATTAACTTCACTCATACTACTTGATTTTGGCATACTTATGTAATATAATAGTTACGATTACGTAAATGCATTACGAGAGGTAACAATTATGAAAATTATCATCGTTGGCTGCGGTCGTGTCGGACGGACGATCGCCTTGCAGCTTGACAGGGAAGGACACAGCATCACCGTCATAGACCCCGACGCTGACGCGCTCTCCATTATCGCGGGAACCCAGAACGTAATGACGATTCAGGGCAACGGCGCGGCGTTCGATACGCTGATCGACGCGGGCGCGGACAACTGCGATCTGCTTATCGCGGTCACCGCGCTTGACGAGCTGAACCTTTACGCCTGTCTTATCGGAACTAACGCGGGAGCGCCGCGCACGATAGCGCGCGTGCGTAATCCTCAGTATACCCACGACGTGCCCAAAATCAAGGACGAGCTGAAGATCTCGCTAGCTATTAACCCCGAGCAGACCTGCGCACGCGAGCTCAGCCGCCTCATAAAATTCCCGGGCGCGGTTGAGATCGACTCCTTTACCAAGGGCATCGTAGACCTCATTAAAGTTAAAATCAAGCCCGATTCCGTTTTCGCCGACAAGCGTGTCGTTGACTGCGCCGACCTCTTCAAGAGCGGTCAGCGTATCTGCACCGTCGAGCGCGGCAAGGAGTGCTACATCCCGAACGGTGACTTTGAGCTTAAAACAGGCGACATAATCTCCATCGTTTCCGAGAGCCACGCCGCCCCGAAGCTCTTCAAGAACCTCGGGCTGATCACCTCAAAGAGCCGTCACGCGCTTATCCTCGGCGGCAGCAAGATCGCCTTCTACCTCGCTAAATCCCTGCGCGAGTCGGGAATCAAGGTGAAAATCATCGAGTCCAACTACAAGCGCTGCGAGGAGCTCAGCGAGGCTCTCGGCGACGTAGTTATTATCCACGGCAACGGTATGAATCAGGAGCTTCTTATAAGCGAGGGCATTGAGCACGCCGACGCGATAGTCGCGCTGATGGACACCGACGAGGAAAACATCATCGTCTCACTCTTTGCCAAGGACATTAACCCGAGCGCGAAGATCATCACCGAAATCGACAACCTCAGCTTCAGCATTATCGACAGCCTGCCGCTCGATTCCGTTATCCATCCCAAGCACCTCACGGGACAGTACATCATCCAGTACGTCCGCGCGATGCAGAACTCCGTCGGCAGCAACATCGAGACGCTTTACTCCATCTGCGGTGATCAGGCGGAGGCGCTCGAGTTCAGGGCACGCGAGGAGAATATGGCTATCGGCGTTCCGCTCTCAATGCTCGACCTCAAGGATGAGCTGCAGATCGCCTGCATAAACCGCGGAGGCAGGATCATAATCCCGTCAGGTAAGGATTCCATCGAGCTCGGCGACACGGTCATCGTCGTAACCAAGCACAAGGGCTTATTTGATTTGAAGGATATTCTCAGGTAGTTGAGGGCTTTATGAACAAACGGACTATACTTTACATTCTCGGCTGGGTTCTCTTTGTAGAGGGCTTGGCTATGCAGACGGCAGCCTTTGTCGGCGTCTGGTACAGGGAGGATAACTTCCGTTACTTCCTGTACACGGGACTCGCGATGATCGCCGTCGGACTTGTGATAATAATCAAAAAACCGAAAAAATTCTTTATGCAGCGCCGCGACGGCTTTGCCGCGACAGCGCTCGCGTGGATAGTGCTCTCCTTCGGCGGAGCGCTTCCGCTGTGGCTCAGCGGCTCTATCCCGAGCTTTACCGACGCGTTGTTCGAGTCCATATCGGGCTTCACCACCACGGGCGCTACGATACTCAACGACATCGAGGCGCTCGACAACTGTATGCTTTTCTGGCGCGCGCTCAGCCACTTCCTCGGCGGTATGGGAGTTATCGTGTTCCTGCTTGCGCTTATACCTAAGCTCGGCGGCAACGCGGGCATCAACCTTATGAAGGCTGAATCCACAGGCCCCGACGTCGATAAGAGCATTCCCAAGCTCCGCAGCTACGCAATGCTGCTCTACGGAATCTACATCGGTCTGACCGTTATCGAGACGGTTCTGCTGATGTTCGGCGGAATGTACTTCTTTGACGCGGTAACGACCGCCTTCTCCACAGCGGGTACGGGCGGCTTCGCCTGCTACAACGCGAGTATGGCGTACTTCAACAGCTACTATCTGCAGGGCGTCGTCTCCGTATTTATGCTGCTGTTCGGCGTGAATTTCTACGTCTATATCCTTATCCTCACACGGAAGATCAAGCAGATACTGAAGCTCGAGGAGCTGTGGATCTACCTCGGAATAATCGCGTTCTCCACGCTCACGATCACAATAAATATCGTGAATATGTGCAGCAGCACGTTCGACGCGTTCCACCGCAGCTTCTTCTATGTAAACTCGATCATGTCCAGTACGGGCTTCGCTATAGAGGACACCAACGTCTGGCCCTCGTACAGCAAGGCGCTTATCGTTCTGCTGACCTGTATCGGCGCGTGCGCGGGAAGCACGGGCGGCGGCTTCAAGGTTTCGCGTGTGCTTATCCTGCTCAAGGAGGCGCGCAAGGAGTTCCGCATTATCGTACATCCCCACACCGTTCAGTACGTTAAGGTGAGCGGCAAGAAGCTCACCCACGAGGTCACCCGCAACGTCAGCGTATACCTGATAATCTATATCGTGTTTGTATTTGTATCCACGATCCTTATTTCGCTCAACGGCTTTGACTTCACCACGAACCTTACCTCAGTGCTCGCTACCCTCAACAACACGGGACCGGGTTTTGCGATCGTCGGTTCCGCGGGCAACTACAGCGGCTTCAACATCTTCTCGAAGATCGTTTTCTGCTTCAATATGATCGCGGGACGTCTCGAGCTCTATCCGCTGCTTCTCATCTTTATGCCCTCGGCGTGGAGAAAGTACTGATTATTTAAACAAATAAAAACCGCCCTCATGGGTTATACTACCTGTGAGGTGTTTTTATGTCAGATTCAGCAATCTATCTGTTCGGGGAACAGCCCCGCCGCTACGGCTTCGGGGTAAAGCTTATGTTCCTCTACTTTATGAACGTCGTCGACTGGTTCTGCACTCAGGTGCTTATCGACTCGGGCTACTTCCACGAGGCAAACCCGATCATGTCGTGGATAATGCAGTACCCGATAGTCGGCTTCTTCATCAAGTGCGTGCTGCCGCTCGCGCTCAGCATAATAATATGGCTGCTCTATAAGATCTTCAAGCTGGAGCAGAGCCGCGTGACCGACTTCATAATCTACTCGGGCGTGGCGATATACAGCGTCGTGATCGTTGTCCATATCATAAACTTCCTGTACCTGTACACGTCGTAAGTAAAAAATATGTAAGGAATGATCCTATGCCGATACTCAGTGTTCACAATCTGTCAATGGCGTTCGGTGAGCGTATGCTCTTCGAGGGCGTTTCGTTCGATGTTGACAAGGGCGACCGTGTCGGCTTTATCGGCGCTAACGGAGTAGGCAAAACGACGCTCTTCCGCGTGATCGACGGAGAGCTCACGCCCGACAGCGGCAGCGTGTTCCTTTCGTCGGATGTGCGTGTCGGCTATATGCAGCAGCACGCCTGCAACCGCCCCGAGCGCTCCGTGTATGACGAGCTCATTTCCGTTTTCGATTATCTCGCCGAGACGGAGCACGAGATCGAGGCACTTAATTCTTTAGTAGAAAAATACCCCACAGAGGAAAACATCGAAAGACAGACCGCTCTCCTTGAGAAATTCGAGGCTCAGGGCGGGCTTACATACAAGAGCCGCACGCGCTCCGCGCTGATTGGCTTCGGCTTTGAGGAAAAAACCTTCTCTATGCCTACGGGCAGGCTCTCGGGCGGTCAGCGCTCCAAGCTCAGCCTGCTGAAGCTCCTGCTGTCGCGCTCCGACTTTCTGCTTCTTGACGAGCCGACGAACCACCTCGACATCGCCTCCGTAAGCTGGCTCGAGAGCTTTTTGAAGGACTTCCGCGGCTCTATGCTTATCATCAGCCACGACCGTTACTTCCTCGACAGCGTCACCAACAAGACAATCGAGCTCGAGAACTGCAAGACTATGATGTACAAGGGCAACTACACGACCTTCAAGGAGAAGAAGCGCGCCTACACCGAAAGCCTTAGAAATAAGTACGAAAATGATTTAAAAGAAATAAAACGAATTGAGGCGATCGTAGAGCAGCAGAAGCGGTGGGGAAGAGAGCGCAACTTTATCACCGCCGCCAGCCGCCAGAAGGAGGCTGACCGCATAAAGGCTCAGCTCACGGCTCCCGAGAGCGAGCTCGAAACAGTCCGTATGCGCTTTACTCCCATGCGTGAGAGCGGCACAGACGTGTTGATAGCGAACGGGCTCTCAAAGAGCTTCGGTACCAAAAAGCTCTTTGAAAACGTCAGCTTCCATATCCGCAAGGGCGAGCGCGTTTTCATCATCGGCGAAAACGGCTGCGGCAAGACGACGCTGTTCAATATGCTCCTCGGCAGGCTCGCGTTTGACAGAGGCTTTGCCGACTACGGCGCTCAGGTGGACGTCGGCTACTTTGATCAGATGCAGTCCGACCTCGACCTCGGCAAGACGGCTCTCGACGAGATCTGGGACAGCTTCCCCGATATGACGGAGACTCAGGTTCGCACCTGCCTCGGAAGCTTTCTCTTCAAGGGCGACGAGGTGTTCAAGCCGCTTTCGAGAATGAGCGGCGGCGAACGCGCGCGCGTCAGTCTTTTGAAGCTTATGCTCGGCAAGTACAATCTGCTCCTGCTCGACGAGCCCACCAACCACCTCGACAGCGCCTCGCGCGAACAGCTAGAGGACACGCTCTCGGACTACGAGGGCACAATGCTCGTGATAAGCCACGACCGCTATTTCATCAACCGTCTCGCCACGCGTATCCTGGAGCTCAGGCAGGACGGCGTTAAGCAATACTTAGGTAACTTCGATTACTATCTCGAAAAGAACTCAGCGCCTGCCGCGCAGTCGGACACGGGCGGACAGGTTAAGGATGAAAAGAAGCCGAATACATATCAGCTCGAAAAGCAGCAGCGCGCAGCCGAGCGCAAGCGTCAGAATGATTTGAAGAAGGCTGAACAGCTCATAGAGCAGCTTGATAACGAAATCAACAGTCTGAATGAAGCGCTCGCCGACGAGCAGGTTATCAGTGACTATGAACAGGTCATCAGTCTTACCTCACAGCTTGAAGAGAAGCAGAACGCTCTCGACGAGGCTTACGCCCTTTGGGAGAGCCTCAGCGGAGAATAGGCTCAGAGTTTTTTAGCTCCCGATATCAAAGCTTGTTTTTGACAGTCGGAAAAATTTTCTCTCTTTGCGGTTATAAATATTATTATAATTTATATTATATTTATTATTATTGTGTGCGGATTTTGCGTTCCTGCTACGCGGATTTTGCGTTCCTGCCACGCAGATTTTGCGTACCTGCCGCGCGGATTTTGCGTTCTTCTTATCCACAGACGCGGTTTGCAGATGCCTTGTTTTCTTTATGAAGCTTCAGCTCTCCTTTCCTCGTGTCGATACCGCCCCTCCTATATACCCTGCAAAAAAAGAAATAATTGCGTAGTTTTACGCAATTTTCAGAAAAATTTTTTTGATTTTTTTTGCTGGACTTTTTACCCGCGATGTGGTAACATTATTTCGGTAAAAATTTCTGCCTGTAGCACAGCTGGATAATGCAACAGACTCCGACTCTGTAGAGCACCGGTTCGAATCCGGTCAGGCAGACCAAAAGTATGAGGCTGACCTTTTAACGGTCAGCCTCAGCTAAATTCGCATACGCGAGCTAAATTTGGCGTTGCCAAG
>JAHLBL010000086.1 GCA_020625635.1 bacterium | reverse complement strand
GCGCCACTACTACAAGTACCTCAAGGGCGAGGAAACCTCCACAAACTCCGTAGCTACTCTCTTCGCATGGTCGGGCGCTCTCAGAAAGCGCGGCGAGCTTGACGGACTTGACGAGCTCGTAAGCTTCGCCGACAAGCTTGAAAAAGCCGTTATCGACACAATCGAGTCGGGCATTATGACAGGCGACCTCTATCTCATCTCCACGCTTGAAAACAAAAAGAAGGTTAACACCACCGAATTTCTCGAGGCTGTCAACTCCAACTTAAAGGCTTTATTGTAATAACAATTCGCAATCAGCAAGGATATGAGGACAGAATGAATAAGGATAACATTTCCAAATCTGTTATACGCAGGCTGCCGAGATACTACCGCTTTTTAAGCGAGCTCGAGGAGCAACGCATCGATCGCATAAGCTCAGGCAGGCTCGCCGAGATCATGCGCTCAACCGCAAGTCAGGTAAGGCAGGACCTCAACTGCTTCGGCGGCTTCGGTCATCAGGGCTACGGCTACTCTGTGCCGAAGCTCAAGGAGGAAATCGCAAATATTCTCGGGCTCGATAAGAACCACACAGCGATTCTTATCGGCGCGGGACATATCGGAACCGCAATTGCCGCGCATATGGAGTTCAATAAGCTCGGCTTCAACCTTGTCGGAATATTCGACAACAACAGAGATATTTTCGGCAACGACATCAACGGGCTGAAAATTCTTGACGAAAAGACGCTCGAGGACTTCTGCGGTGAAAACAACGTCGAGGTCGCGTTCCTCTGTATACCGCGCGGCGCCGCTCCCGAAATCGTTAAAAGGCTGTACGACGCGGGCGTAAGATGCTACTGGAACTTCACCCACTATTATATTCAGGGCGACTTCCCCGACGCGATCGTCGAGAACGTCCACCTCAGCGATATGCTGATGACATTATGCTACAGTATGAATGAGCTCGGTGATTGATATGAGCAGAAAACTAACAAAATATCTGAGCCGAAAAATCAGGTTTATCTCCGTTTTCGCGATGGCAGCGGTCATCTTTGTCAACGCGTTCAACTTTGAGACGGAGCTTACGCCCACAACACGGCTTAACGGCAACAACTTTGCCTTTGTATTTGAATACTTTTTCTCCAACGAGCTGTTCAGCTTTGCGGTACCTCTGTTCTTTATTATCTCGGGATTTCTGTTTTTCCACAACTATGAGAACAGCGTGAACGGCTATGTCACCAAGCTGAAGCACCGCGCTTTCTCGCTGCTCGTGCCTTACGTTGTATGGGCTGCGCTGTCGGGACTGCTGATCGTGGCTCTGTCTCAGGTCGAGCTGCTGAAGAATCTCCCCGAGATCCAGAAATACTCCGAGCCGCTGCCGAACTTCTTCGTGTACTTTATTAACCCGCCTGCCGAACCTCTGTGGTTCATAAGGCAGCTTATGCTCTACTCAATCCTCTCACCGCTGCTTTACTTCCTGATAAAGAATCTGAAAGGAATAATCCTCGTGATTTTCTGCGCGCTGTGGGCATTCAACCTGAACTACATCATCGACTGTTCGGGGCTGTTTTTCTTCAGCGTAGGCGCGTCGCTCGCGCTTCTCAGCGACTTCAATGTCGTAGCGAAAAAGCAGAACAACAAGATCATGGCGCTCTGCTTTGGAGCGGGATGGGTATTATTAAGCGCGCTGAACACCTTTATCGCGACGAAATCAGACGACGGGATCGCGTTCAAGATCGTTCTCAATGAGCTGTACAAGCTCAACGAGGTCGTAGGCGTTATCGCGATGTGGCTTTTGTTCGACCATATCGCCAAGCGTATCACCGACAAGCGAGGCTTCATCATCGCAGCTACGCACCTCTTCTTCGTTTACGCTATGCACCAGCCTATCACGAACATTCTGAATCAGATCGCTTTCTCACAGGAGGGCAGCGACACCTACATCGGAAGGCTCGCGATTTACATCTGCCTGCCGATTTCCATAGCGGCTGTATGCATAATAGCGGGTATGGCTATAAAACGCAACTGCCGACCGCTTCACTCGATTATGACGGGCGGACGCGGACAGCGGTAATATAAAAAATTTCGGTCGGAACAAAAGCTAAGGCAGTCTTTGTTCCGACCTTTTATTTTAGAAAAACAGGGGATGGCTCAAAAATCAAAATGAGCCATCCCTTACTTATATCGCTATATTTATAGTTAAAAGTTCCAAGTGGTAAGTGATAACAAGCAATCACACAATATAAAAGCGTATGTTAGCACTTCTCACTTTCAACTTTCCACTACCTGAATGCTTACACTTAATAGGGGCATCTCTTTTAGTTTTGAGTTATCCCCATTTAACAATTGTCAATCAGTCGAGCTCAGCTACAACCTTCTTAACAGCCTCGAGCGCCTCGTCGGGAAGCTTATCGTAGCCTTCCTTATTTGACGCGAAGCCTTCAACGGCGCTTACGCGGTTCTCCATAGCGCTCTTGAGAGCAGCCTTGTAGTCAGCGTCGTTCATATCAACGTCGAAGCCTTCCCAGTCCATGATCTCAATATCGGAGAACGGACCCCACTTCTTGAACTCAGCCTTGCCCTCAACGATAGACTCGAGGATACCGAGAGTATCGGCGGGCTTAACCTTCTTGCCCATGAAGTCGCCTGTGTTGATGATGTAGCAGTCTACGTTCTTCTCCTCAACGAGCTTCTTGAACTTAACGTAGTCGTTCTTGAGCGGATAGGTTCTGAAGGGGTTAGCGTAAGGAACGATACGGAGAGCGTTCATATCGGTACCGGCGGCAACACGCTCCGCGGTAGAAGTCTTTGTAGCGAGTGTCGCGCCCATTACGGAAGCGAGAGCCGCGCCCTTGAGCTTAACAACGGGAGGAATTGTCGGATCCTTCATGATCCAGAAGATCGCGTTAACGGGAGCGTCGATCTTGTCAACGCGGTTGGGAGACCAGAGCTTTGACTTGATAGCTCTGCCGTTGCCGTTACGGATATCCTCGGTAACGAGCTGAACCTTGCCGTCCTCGTCGATTGTAGCGCCGCAGTTCTGGCAGGTGAGCAGATACTTGTTGTCGGGGCAGCCTGCGGGATAATCGGCTGTCTTGTCGAAATATGTAGGCTCAAGCGCGATGGAAGCACAGGTGTCGGTGTTGATAACGAACGCGTCGTCGTGAAGCACCTTGATCTCGTACTTGCCGCCGTGCTTAGCGTGTGTGAGTGTTGATTTACCCGAACCCGAAAGACCGTATACGGAAGCAACGAACTTCTTTCCGTCCTCGAGCAGATACTCCTTCTGACCGCCGTGGCAGGAAGCGTAGCCGTTGCGGTTAGCGATAGCCCATGCCATTGTGAGAGTGCCCTTCTTGTGCTCGCCGAAGTACTTCATACCGAGGATAGCGGCACAGTTCTGGTCAGTGTCAAAATAGCAGAGTGTGAGCGGATCGCTCAGGCAGCTGTAGTCAACGTCGGGAGACTCTGTGGGAGCCCACTGCGGATCGGAGAAGATGTAAATATCGGTCTCCTTGCCGTCGCCGACGGGCTTGGAGTTCTTGTACATCTTAACATAGTAGTCGGACATATACTGGAAGTTGAGCATCCAGGAATACATAAGGTTCTCCTCACCCTCGGGAATGAGCAGGTGAGCCTTAACCATAAACTCGGGATCAAGACCTACAAATACTGTAGCGTGGTAGAGCTTTCTGAAACGTGTCTTGTAAACAGCGTCCATAACAACCTTGTCGAGCTTTACGTCGTCAACACCGGGTTCACCCTTGATTCTTCTTGCGGCAGCGTAACGGCCTGTTACAGCGCCGTCGTTGAAGAGAAGCACCTTGGCGTCACTGTCAAGACCGAACTCCTCTCCTCTGTAAACGGGAAGATCGGTAACGATCGTACCGGGTGAATTCTTAGCGAGGTTGTACGCCTCCTTAAGTGTGTTGACCTTTACAACATTATTACCGTAGAAAGCGGTCTCGATGATGGAACGGGTTTTGGAAAAACCGATTTTGCCCGCGCCGATTTCTTCGGTTTTGTAATTAGCCTTTGTGGACATAAAATCTACTCCTTCTAATAAAAATTACACTTACATTTTATTACTTTATAAGCTAAAAGTCAAGTAAATATCCTTTATTCAAAATCACCGTAGAAGTCAAATTCCTCGAAGGTGTCTGTGAGCAGCTCAGCAGCCTCGGCTCTTACCTCATCCTCGTCCTTGTCGCGGTCGAGCTCGGAAACGAAAAGGTTAAGACTGCCGAATAAATCGGTAAAGAGGATTTCCGTTATATCAGCCTTGGTGAGCTCGGGGTTGCTGTCATAGAGCACGCGCGCTGTCTGCATCATAATGTACTGCAGGGTGCTCTCGATAGCCTCGAGGTCAGCCTCCTCACAGCAGATCCCCGCGTTTATATCGCCGCCCTTATCGCAGTGACCGTACATAAAAAGCTCGCCTGAGTCAAGCTGTGTGTTCTCGATATCCTTAATCTTTTTGTTTAAATTTGAAGCCATGGTACACGCTTCCTTTCTGATGTAGTTTACATAAATTCTACCATATATAACGCCGTTTTTAAAGATACATTTGCGTTTTATTGTATATTGGATGATATTGGATTCATGCGCGTTTGTAAACCAGATGTATTTTTTAAGTTGACAATGCAGAAAGATATGGTATAATGAACAGGTAAAGGAGAGAAAAAATATGAAATCAAAAACCATTTCCCCCGTAAGAATGACCGTAACGGCGATATTCGCCTCGCTTTTCTGCGTATGTGCGTGGATAGCCGTACCGAATCCGTTCGGCGGCGCTATGTTCACGATGCAGACCTTCGCGATATTGCTGGCGGGGCTTATGCTGACGCCGCTCGACGCGGCGCTGGCGGGGCTCGTATACTTCCTGCTCGGGCTCGCTGGACTTCCCGTATTCTCGGGCGGCGTAACAATGTACCAACGTCTCTTTACGCCGTTCGGCGGATATATAATCGGGTTTTTTATCGCTCCGTTTGTTGTGAGTCTCGTAAAAACCCAGCTTATGAATCCCTTATCGGGATCTGACAATCCCGCAAAGGCGCGCGGTCTGAAGCTTGCGGTTTATCTTCTGTCGGCGGTGATCGTCGGAACGCTTGTCATTGATACAGCGGGAATAATTCAGTTCAGGCTTATGACGGGAATGGATTGGTCTCACATCATTTTCACGGGAGCTATCGTCTTTTTGCCGACCGACATAATAAAGGCGCTGCTCGCTGTTATTCTCGCCGCGGCGCTTGAAAAGCCGCTGAAACATTTTTACAAATAAATCGTTTACAAATCGCAAATTTTATTCTATAATCATTTAGTAATCCAATTGAAGGGAATGGTTATATGGAAAAAATCTGGGATTTATCAAGCGATTTTGTGATAAACCTCGCGCTGACGCTCCTCATAATTCTCCTCGGACTGCTTGCCGTAGGAATTATAGTCAGAATCTTCCGCAAGGCTATGAAAAAGGCGAATATGGATCCGTCACTGGTATCGTTCTTCGTGCGCTGTATCAGGGTAGCGAGCTACATAATTATCACAATAAGCGCGCTCTCAAAGCTCGGAATATCCACGACGGGTATTATCGCGGGCTTCTCGGCGGCTGCAGCGGCGCTTGCGCTTGCTCTTAAAGACAGCTTGTCGGACATCGCAAGCGGAATCGTCATTCTCTTTACAAAGCCGTTCGTAACGGGCGACTTCATAGACATCGGAGAGCACATGGGTTTTGTGCAGAAAATCGATATGCTGCACACCAACATTCTCACATACGATGACACCAACGTAATTATCCCGAACAGCAAAATCACCTCGAGCCAGGTCAACAACCACACCGCTCACCCGTCGGTCAGAGTGCAGATCATCCTGCCGCTGAGCTACGAAACCGACTTTGACAAGGCGAAAGAGATTATTCTCAACACGATTATGTCAACCGACAAGGTTATCCTTAACGACGAAAAGCACAAGCCCGCCGTAAGGCTGGAGCATTACCTGGACAGCTCGCTTGAAACAATGGTAAGATGCTGGACTGAGTTTGAAAATTACTGGACTGTCTACTACTCGCTGACCGAAAACATCAAAAAGAACCTCGAGAAAGAGGGAATCTTCATCCCCTTCAACCAGCTTGACGTACACATTATCGGTAAAGAATAAAAAAACAGGAGCTTGCTCAAAAGAGCAGCCCCTTACGTACAAATGAAATTCAATAGTGATTAGTTTAAAGTGAAAAGTGATTACCTGTGTTTTTGAAAAATCATTTTCCTGCCGCTTAAAACTTGTCACTTACAACTATCAATACAGCGTTTTAATTTAAGGGTTGGCTCTTTTTCTATTTGAGCCAACCCCTTTTTTATCTTATATTTTTTCTGATAACATCGTTGATAACAATTTCCGCTTTTGACGCTTTTTAACCGTTAATATCTCTATCGACGATGATTTTCTTGTCCTCGATCCTCACCTTTACGTTGCAGACCGCCTCCGCGGCTTGCTTATGGGAAATGAGAATACAGGTTTTGTTGCGGAGCTTTTCTATATTTTTAAGAACGCGCAGTTCTGTATCGACGTCGAGAGCGGAGGTCGCTTCGTCGAGGATGATTACGGGAGCGCCCGCGAGAATCGCTCTCGCGATCGCGATACGCTGAACCTGTCCCTCAGAAAGTCCCATACCCTTCTCGCCGAGCATGGTATCAAGCCCGTCGGGAAGCTCGCTGATAAAGTCCGCGCACGCGGTCTCCGCCGCTTTCATTATCTCATCGTCAGCGGCATCGGGACGTACGAAGGAAATATTCTCGCGAATCGTACCCGAAAGCAGGAAGTTGCCCTGCGGAACATAGGCGAACATATCGCG
>JAHLBL010000085.1 GCA_020625635.1 bacterium | reverse complement strand
TAACAGTGTTGATATCAGCGGTATGGAGATTATTGACGCCAGGGACGTAATAGCTACCGATGAGGACGCTCAGTCTGTCGTAAAGGCAAAGCCCGACAGTTCAATGGCTGTCGCGCTTAAAGCGCTCGCCGACGACAAAGGCGACGCTTTTGTCAGCGCAGGCAACAGCGGCGCAATATGTGTAGGCGGAACCTTGATCGTAAAAAGAATAAAGGGCGTGAAGCGCCCAGGCTTCGCTCCGATTCTTCCGCATTTTGAGGGAGGATGTTTTATGCTTATTGACGCGGGAGCCAATCTCGAAACAAAGCCCGAAATTCTTCTTCAATACGCTTTAATGGCGTCCGCGTATATGGAAAAGGTTATGAAAGTCAGTAATCCGCGTGTCGGACTCGCAAATGTCGGCACAGAAGAGCACAAGGGCGGAGATTTACAGCACAAGGCTTTTGCGCTGCTTAAAGAGTCAAGCCTTAACTTTATCGGCAACGTTGAAGCACGCGACCTTCCGTACGGTGTCTGTGACGTTGTTGTTTGTGACGGCTTTACGGGAAATATGATTCTTAAAACATATGAAGGCGTTGCTAAGGCTCTTTTCGGAAAGGTAAAGCAGCTTTTCAAGAAAAGCGCTAAAAACAAGCTCGCCGCGGCTATGGTTATGAAAGACCTTAAAGCAATGGCGTCGGAATTCGATTACAACGAGTACGGCGGCGCTCCGATCATGGGTACTGCCAAGCCTGTATTCAAGGCTCACGGTAGCGCCAAAGCAAAAACATTTAAAAACGCTTTAAGACTTACAAGAGATTATGTAGAAGGAAACGTTATTGAAGAAATAGCTAAAGCGATAAAATAAGAGGATAAAATGAAGGATTTTGAAAAAAACATAAACTATATCTTTAACGATAAATCTCTGCTGAGAGAGGCGCTTACGCACTCCTCATACGCTAATGAACACCGTTCATCGGGCAATAAATGCAACGAGCGGCTTGAGTTTCTGGGAGACGCGGTTCTTTCATTGGTTACGGCTAATTATATTTTTGAGACGTTTCCGAATCTCCCCGAGGGTGAAATGACCAAGCTCAGGTCATCACTCGTCTGTGAAAAAGCGCTCTATAAGTTCGGCAAGGAAATAGCTCTCGGTGATTTCCTTCTGCTCAGCAAAGGCGAACGCCACGGAGGTGGCGCGGACAGACCGTCAATAGTTTCCGACGCGTTTGAGGCTGTGATTGCCGCTATTTATCTTGACGGAGGTTTTGAGGCGGCACAGCGCCATATTCTGCGCTTTATTGTTCCCGAGATCAAAAGCAAAAGCCAGAAACCTTTTAAGGACTACAAAACTACCTTGCAGGAGATTGTTCAGAAGAATCCTGGCGAAAAGATTTCGTACAGGCAGGTTTCCGAGTCAGGTCCCGACCATGACAAGCACTTTGTATTTGAAGTGCTGCTCAACAGTAATGTCATCGGCAAGGGCGGCGGACGAAGCAAAAAGGAAGCTGAGCAGAATGCTGCAAGAGAGGCTTTGGAGTTGATGGGCTATTAAACACGCGAATGTTGCGATTTTCGTTCCGCATAATGGCTGTCCGCATCAATGCTCGTTCTGTAACCAGCGAGAGATCACGGGACAGGCTTACCAGCCGACTGCCGGGGACGTAAAAACCACTCTCGAAAAAGCAGTCAGTGATTTAGGCGAAAACTCAAAAAACGCCGAGATAGCCTTTTTCGGCGGAAGCTTTACTGCGATCGACAGGGAATATATGCTCTCCCTGTTGAACGCGACAAAACCGTATATAGATTATTTCAGAGGAATAAGGATTTCCACTCGTCCCGATTATATTGATGATGAAATATTAATTCTTCTAAAGAAATATAACGTCACTGCAATTGAACTTGGAGCGCAGTCAATGTGCGACGATGTTCTGATTGCGAACAACAGAGGACACAGCAGCACGGATGTTATTAAGGCGTCACGACTGATAAAATCATACGGATTCGAACTTGGGCTCCAGATGATGACGGGGCTGTATATGTCCGATGATAAAAAGGATATGTACACGGCTAATGAGTTTGTTAAACTCAATCCCTCGTGCGTAAGGATTTATCCGACGATACCGATGAAGAATACAGTCCTCGGCGACTTGTATCAGAGCGGACAGTATAAAACACCTTCGCTTGAAGAGTCCGTTGCACTATGCGCAGAGCTGATAACGCTGTTTGAGAACAACGGAATTACCGTAATCAGAGTCGGGCTTCACTATTCCGATACGCTCGCGGAAAACGACCTCAGTCACAGTTATCATCCTTCATTCAGAGAGCTGTGCGAATCTGAGATTTTATATAATAAGCTGATAAAACAGCTTGCTTATTGTGATTATAAGGACATAACCGTTCTTGTAAATCCCTCCTCAGTATCAAAAATGATCGGACAAAAACGAAAAAATATTCTGAGGCTTAACGACCTCGGTTACAAAATAAACGTAGAGAAGGACGACAGCCTCTTGAAATACGAGGTCGTTGTCAGAAAAACAGGTGATTAAATGCTGTTAAAATCCCTTGAGATTCAAGGTTTTAAAACATTTCCCGATAAAACTAAATTAACCTTTGACCATGGTATGACATCCGTTGTCGGACCTAACGGTTCGGGGAAGAGCAACATCAGCGACGCTATACGCTGGGTTCTCGGTGAACAGTCGCCGAAAAGCCTCCGCTGCTCCCGAATGGAGGATGTTGTATTTAACGGCACTGACGGCAGAAAAGCTCTCGGTTACGCCGAGGTTACTCTTAACTTTGATAACAAAGCGCGTTTCCTGTCGTACGACGGAGACGATATCGCTGTTACGAGAAGATATTACCGAAGCGGTGAGAGCGAGTATCTTATAAACGGCGCGCAGGTTCGTCTGAAAGACGTTAACGAGCTGTTTATGGATACAGGTCTCGGACGCGACGGCTATTCGATGATAGGTCAGGGCAAGATCGACAGCATTGTATCCTCAAAAAGCGAGGATAGACGCGAAATTTTTGAGGAAGCCGCGGGTATTTCACGCTACAGATACAAGAAAATCGAATCTGAAAGAAAGCTTAAAAACACTGAGGACAATCTGCTCAGACTTCGCGATATCGTTACGGATCTGGAAGAAAGAGTAGGACCTCTTAAAACACAGTCTAAAAAAGCCGAAAAGTTTCTCGAATACTCGGGCGAAAAGAAAAATATTGAAATTGCCCTCTGGGTTAATACGATAAATGACAGCAACAGACTTCTGAAAGAGGAAGAAGACAAGGTTGCGATTACAAAGCTCCAATATGATGAAGCGGGTAAGGCGCTTGAGGATATAAGGACCGAGACCGAGAATATCTACATACAGAACGGAGAGTATTCGTCCGAAGCTGAAGATATCCGTTCACGGATCAATGACGTTATTTCCGAGATAAGCTCCAAAAAATCCTCCGTTTCGGTTGCGGAGAATGATATTCTCCATAATAAAGAAAACATTTCGAGACTCGAGGAAGAAATCAAGAATGTTGACAGCGCCGCGGAAGACGCGCTGAACAGTATTGAAGAGAAAAAATCGGATATTTTAAAGCTCGAACAGCAGATAAAAATAAAGCAGGATGAATATGACGAAACAGCCGAAAAGCTGAACGTCGTCAACACCAACACAAGCCGTTCGGGAGATAAGATACAGGAGCTCAGCACTCAGCTTGCTTCGCTCACATCGCGTTCAGCTGACGCGAGAGTCACACAGATGACAAGTGTTACATCCGTAACAGAGCTTCAGTCGCGTATAGAAAGCCTTCACAGTGCTAATACACAGCGTTTAGAGCAGTATAATACTACGCTCGAGATATCTGAGGACTACAAAAAGCAAATTGATAAGATAACCGCAACAGTTGATTCTCTGAGCAATTCCGTACAGGGACTCGAGATGAAGCTTGCTTCAAGGCAGAAAAAGCGTGATGAAGCCAAGTCCGAGGCAGATAACCTTATGCTTGACGCTCAGCAGGCGCTAAGGAGAGTAAAGCTGCTCGAGGATCTGGAAAATAACCTTGAGGGATTCTCTTACGCTGTTAAAAAGATCGTTCAGGCGTCTAAGAACGGAAACATCAAGGGCATTCGCGGTCCTGTTTCAAGAATAATCAAGGTTCCTGCCGAGTACACAGTTGCTATAGAAATCGCTCTCGGAGCTGCTATGCAGAACGTGGTCACTTCCACGGAGCTTGACGCAAAATCTGCAATTAAATACCTTAAACAGCACGACGGAGGCAGAGCTACATTCCTGCCGATGGACACAATCAAGCCACGCGATTTTAAAGAAAGCGGTCTTGACGACTGCTACGGCTTTGTCGGTCTGGCGTCTGATTTATGCGACTGTAAACCTGAGTATGATAATATTCTCAAGTCGCTTTTAGGCAGAATCGTTGTAGCAGAGGATCTTAACTGCGCTACCTCAATCGCAAAGAAATACGGCTACAGATTCAAGGTAGTTACTCTTGACGGACAGGTTGTTAACGCGGGCGGCTCGCTCACAGGCGGCTCGCTCGGCAAGAAATCAGGCTTGCTGTCACGTGCTGCCGAAATTGAAAGCAATAAAAAGAAAGCTGAACAGCTCAAAGTAAAAGCTGATGAAGCAGCTTTGCGATACGATAAGGCGGTATCCGATTATTCAGCCGTTGAAGCCGATATACTCGCTACCCGAGCGGATTTATCAAACGCTCAGCAGGAGCAGGTTCGAATCCTCACCGAAGCGAAAGCCTGTGAAAACGAGCTTAACAATCACAAGCAGGCTATTGATGACGCCGACGCCGAGATAGAAAGCTGCAAACAGCGTATAAAAGAATATAAGATCGAAGAGCAGAAAGCAAAGGAACAGCTTGACGATATAAACTGGTCTATATCCGAGTACGAGGCTCAGCTTCAGGAGATTACGGGAAGCCGTTCCAAGCTTGCTCAGGAGCGCGAGAAGATGTCTGAAATGCTTCAGAACATCCGTCTCGAGATTGTTTCCGCCAAGAAAGATATTGAAACGATCAATTCGGAAATCTCCTACGCGCTTTCGACTGAGGAAAACCGCGATAACCGCAAGGCTCAGATCCGGAGTGAGATTGAAAACTACAGCAAGCTGATTCAGAATTCACAGTCCTATATTGAATCGCTGAAGAAAGATATTGCAAATCTCGACAATCAGGTAAAATCCATGCACGGTGAGATTGACGAGATCAACGATAAGAAAAACGCTCTTGAAAAACGTTCAGGCGAACTTAGAGTGATCGAGAGAGAGAAGAACGAAACAAGAGAGCTTTCGGGACGTGAACTTGCCCGTCTCGAGGAGAGAAAAGTAAATATACAAAAGGAATATGATAATATTATCTCCAAGCTTTGGGAAGAGTACCAGCTTACAAAGACCGAAGCAGAGGAGACTGCTGTAGAAATCGAAAACATCTCCGAAGCGAAAAAACGGCTTGCTGAGTTGAAATCAAAGATCCGTTCTCTCGGAAATGTCAATGTCGGCGCAATTGAGGAATACAAGGAAGTTTCCGAAAGATATGAGTTTATCAGCACTCAGGTCGAAGACGTTGAAAAGTCCAAGAAAGAAATCGAGAAGCTTATCGTCGATTTAACAAAGCAGATGAAGGAGGAGTTCATCGTCGCGTTTGAGGCGATAAACAGGAACTTTACTTACACCTTCAAGGAGCTTTTCGGCGGAGGAACCGCTTCACTATCGCTTACCGATCCCGAGGATATCCTTACAAGCGGAATAGATATCATTGTACATCCTCCCGGAAAAATCGTCGTTCACCTTGACGCATTATCGGGCGGTGAAAAAGCGCTTGTCGCTATTGCTCTTTATTTCGCAATTATGAAAGTCCGTCCCGCACCATTCTGCGTAATGGACGAGATCGAAGCCGCGCTTGACGAAGTCAATGTCGACCGTTTCGCTAAATATGTCCGCTCTCTGACAGGTAAAACACAGTTTATACTTATCACACACCGCCGCGGTACAATGGAAGAGGCTGATATTCTCTACGGTGTAACAATGCAGGACGAGGGTGTTTCGAAACTTCTTGAGCTCAGAGCCGCGGAGGTTTCCGAGAAACTCGGCATTTAATAAATTACAGAAAGGCTGTTGATTATGGGTTTATTCAAAAAAATTAAAGAAGGCCTTAAAAAAACAAGAGATTCGGTTATCGGTCAGATTGACTCGATGCTGAAATCATTTACCAAAATTGACGACGAACTGTTTGAGGAGCTCGAAGAGCTTCTTGTAATGGGCGATGTTGGCGTTGCCACGGCTCAGGATATATGCGAGAAAGTAAAGGTTAAGGTTAAGCAGACGGGAACCAAGGATCCCGAGCAGATTCACGTTCTGCTTCAGGAAGTTGTAGCCGAAATGCTCAGAGGCGGTCAGGAGCTTAACCTCAATACAAAGCCTTCCGTTGTTCTTGTTATCGGTGTAAACGGAGTAGGAAAGACCACTACTATTGGGAAAATGGCTAACCTTTACCGTGAACAGGGTAAAAAAGTTCTGCTCGCGGCTGCCGATACGTTCCGCGCGGCTGCTATTGATCAGCTCCAGATATGGGCTGAGCGAAGCAAGTGCGATATCATAAAGCAGGGCGAAGGCAGCGACCCCGCGGCAGTAGTATATGACGCTATTTCTGCCGCGAAAGCGAGAGGCGCGGACATCATTATTGCCGATACCGCGGGACGACTTCATAACAAAAAGCACCTTATGGACGAGCTCGCAAAAATCAACAGAATCATTGACCGTGAGCTTCCTGACGCCGATAAAGAAATCCTTCTTGTTCTTGACGCTACTACAGGTCAGAACGCGGTATCTCAGGTTGAACACTTTAAGGAAGCTACTGGAATTACGGGTATTGTGCTCACAAAGCTTGATGGTACAGCTAAGGGCGGTATCGTACTCGCTATAAAGAATACGCTTGACGTTCCCGTTAAGTTTATCGGCGTAGGCGAGCAGAT
>JAHLBL010000084.1 GCA_020625635.1 bacterium | reverse complement strand
AAGGAAATGTTCCTCTCCGACCTCGGACTTGAGGAGAGCGGACTTGACCGTCTTATTAAGGAATGCTACGCTCTGCTCGGTCTGATAAGCTATCTTACGGCAGGAAAGCCCGAGGTAAGAGCATGGACTATAAAGAAGGGCACAAAGGCTCCGCAGGCGGCTGGTAAAATACATACCGACTTTGAGCGCGGCTTTATCCGCGCCGAGGTAGTATCTTTTGATGACCTTATGGCTTGCGGTTCGATTGCCGCCGCAAAGGAAAAAGGTCTTTACCGCAGCGAGGGCAAGGACTATGTTATGAATGACGGCGACGTTGTTCTCTTCAGATTTAACGTATAAAGCTTAACTAAGCTTATAAAATAGGAAAAGCTCCCTGTTTCGGGAGCTTTTCCTATTAAGAGGGGAAATTTTATGAAAAACACAAATTGTGGAGATTGGCTTGTTTGTTTTACTGTGACTATATATTAACCCTTCTTTGTGACAGATTTATGACGGGTTTTAAAAAAATACGGGAAAAGTTGATGTATATTTGTGAATATGACGGTTTTCCGAAAAACGCTCTATTTCCCTTGACAATTCATCAAAATAGTATATACTATAATAAATCCGAATTTTTATATGTAATTATCGGATTTTGAATAGTTTTAGTAGGAGGTATGGTAATGATTAAGAGAACTTTCTACAATCTCCCTGCTGAAAAGCGCGAAAAGATAATCGAGGTTACCCGTAAGGAATTCAGAAAAGGCAACAAGCAGAAGATTACGATCAACAGCGTAATCAAGAAGGCGGGTATCTCCCGCGGCAGCTTCTATCAGTATTTTGATGATAAGCTCGATCTTGTTGAACTCGTTACCGACGATATGCTCGCGCAAATCGGTAAATTTGTACGTGATGAGCTTATTCTGAACGGGGGAAACCTGTTTGAGATTCCTATGAGAATTTTTGACGTGTCGGTTCACGGCGGAAGTCAGGACAATCTCAGCGACATTCTTACTCTGACTGATTCGCGCAACCAGAACAGCGCTCTTATATCGGACTATATGGAGTACCGCACAACGATTCCCGATGTTTTCAGCTCGTTTGAAAAGTATATAGACCGTTCGGCATTTAATACAAAGGACGATGAGGACATCAAATGCGTTGTCTTTATGATGTTCGACGCAATTAAGGTTGCTGTATTCAATGTCAATAAGAACCCCAAGGATGTCGAGAAAGAACGGCTCCTCCTTCATAAGAAGATAAAGATTATTAAAAAGGGAATAACAAAGTAATAATTCAGAGCAGGCAGTTCATAAGAATTGCCTGCTCTTTTGTTTTGAAGCATATTATGATTTACCACCACTGTTGAATAGAGCTACATAAAAATCAGGCAGGCTGCGTATCGCAACCTGCCTGTAATTAATTATTCGGATTGATTATTTAACAGTAATCTTTGTTGTTACGGTCTTTGTGATCTTCTTGTAGCTCTTTGTGCCCTTAGCAGTTACCTTAACCTTGATCTTAAGAACTGTGCCCTTCTTGTAAGCACCCTTCTTAACAGTGATAACGCCCTTCTTGGAGATTGTGAGCTTCTTTGAAGAACCGCTTGCTACTTTCTTGTAGGATACAGTACCCTTAGCCTTTGTAACCTTGATAGCGCTCTTAACTTTAACATTCTTACTCTTTACAGCTTTGAGCTTAACTGTCTTCTTAACAGCAGAAGCCTTCATTGTGTTAGTAGCCTTGGTGATTTTAAAGGTCTTTGTGATAGAACCTGTGTAAGCGCCTGTACCTGTAAGTGTTACGGTAGCAGTACCAACATTCTTGTTGTTGAGGTATGTGGGGATAACTCTTGCGTACTCGCCTGCGGGGCTTACTACGTCGAGGTTGAGAGTGATGGGCTTGCCTGTGTACTTCTTGTTCTTGAGACCTTCTACAGTCCAGTTAGAGATATCAACGAGTGTGGGAGCAGTAACCGGCTCGGTCGGCTTAAGTGTCTCAGTCGGCTTCTCAGTCTCTGTGGGCTTCTCGGTCTCGGTCGGTTTCTCAGTTTCAGTCGGCTTCTCGGTCTCGGTCGGCTTCTCAGTCTCTGTGGGCTTCTGAGTCTCAGTCTCAATGGGCTTATCAGTTTCTGTGGGCTGCTCGGTCTTTCCGCCTGCCTCAACAGCGGGGTTAGCCATAGATGTTACGATAGAAGCAGCAGAAGCAGCAGCCTTGCTGTCTGTGAAGTAAGCTGTGTCGATGGAGTCAAGCTCTTCGATCTTGAGCTCAACAGTTGTTGAACCCTTGGAGCCTTCCGCAACATTGAATGTAAGGGTAACGAATGTGCCGCCCTTTGTAAAGTCGTAGATACCGAAGCCGTTTCCTTTGTCGTCAGTATCAACGCCTGTGAAGTTGAACTTAGCGGTACCCGCGATGTTCTTGTTGCTGAGTAATCCGCCCATGGGCTTGATTACGGGGAAATCCCATGAAGCAATTGTGAGCTTGTCAGCATCATAAGTAATTGTACCCTGACCGTCAGCGAGCTTAACGGGAGTAGTCATTGTATATGTTACAGTAACGGTTTTTGCGTTGCCTGCGTCGATTGTCTTGAGAGTTGTGCCGTTGAGAGCTACGTTAACTACAACGCCGCCGTCGGGAGAAGCTGTCTCTGCCTCTGTGGGCTTTTCGGTCTCGGTCGGCTTGTCTGTCTCAGTCTCAGTCTCAATGGGCTTATCTGTTTCTGTGGGTTCTGTGTCGGACTCTTTCTCAGTCTCGGTCTCGGTAGCATCTGTTTCTGATTCGGACTCTGTCTCAGTCTCAGTGGGATCTGTGGGATCTGTATCGTCTTCGTTTGACCAGTCACCGAGCATGAACTTATCGTCCCAGCCGGATACTGTAAAGGAGTTGCCGTCAACAGTAAGGTCAACAGTCTGGTTCCATGCTGTATCCCAGTCGCCTGCTGTAGCGTCGGAGGGCATTCTTACGAATACTACGTTGCCGAGAATTCCCTCGAATACAACTGTGTCGCCTGTGCCGCCGCCTGACGCCCAGTGACCGTTGGAGCCTTCGTTCCATGTCCAAGCGAACCATGCGGGATCAGCTTCAGCAGCAACACCGGGGTGGAAGTAAACTTTCTTGCCGTCGCCTGACCATTCACCTGTGTCGTTTGTGTCCTGTGACCAGTCATCGTCTCCGCCTGACCAGTTACCTTCAACAGTACCGTTAGCGTTTGTTACGGTAAACTTTGAACCCTGTACAGTCATATCAGCGGACTGAGCGATCTTACCTGTCCAGTTAGGGTCGTCGGCAGGGCTGCCTGCTGCGAAATACGCAAAGATAATATTCTGGTCTACATCGTCATAAGTGATGTCTGACGCGTCTGTACCGTGAGCGGAAACCCAATGGCCGTTTTCGCCATCATTCCATGTCCATGCGCGCCACTCTACGAATCCGGTGTCAACGCCTGAAGCGTCAAGAACAACCGTTGTGCCACCAGTCGTGGCTTTGTCTGTTTCAGCAGCGGAAACGGCTGCAACCGCGAAAACGGAGAGCGCTAAAAGCACTGCTAAAAAGACGCTTGTTAATTTCTTCAAAGATGTTTTCATAAAACAATCCTCCTTCTAAATTTACTACTATATTGTAACATTATGTGCCATTTTATTCTATTGGCAAAATACTCAAATAAACATCCTTTTTTTGTTTATTTTGCTGTTCATTATATATAGTTATGAAAAATCAGTCCCCAAAAACCGCTTCATAATACTACGGACAAGGGTAAATCTGCCGAAACCTCGGTCTCAACGGAGCGTAACATTCTACGCCTCGTACATTTCCTCGAACATTTTAATGCCCGACTTAGTGCGGAATATCTTTTCCTTTATATTGCGCGCGAGCTCGGGGCTGATGTGGTCGTCATATATATTGGTAAGGAAATCCGCCTCCACAAGAATCCTGTACGGGGCGTTGTCGATACCCTTGTAGGTGTGGTGGTGAGCTATAAGGTAGCACACCTTGTCCACAAACTCCTCCTCGAAGCCCAGCTCGGTCAGAAGCTGTTCCGCGACAGCGGGACCTTCCTGCTCCTGATAGGAGCCGTCGGCTGAGCCGAACTTCTCCTCGGCGGGCTTGATACCGATGTCGTGAGTTATTGCGGCAATCTCAAGGAGATACTGCACATCCTCGGAGAGGTTCTCGTTAAGACCTATGGTACGGGCTATGGAATAGACCTTTAGGAAATGATGGATGCGCTTTACGTCGCCCTTGAAGTAGCGCATCATCGCGTTGATTGTGTCGTTAACCTTGGACATTTTTCTTTCTCCTGATACTTCTTATGTATTTGAATGTTTCTTTTTCTCCCTTCTCCTCGAGCATTCTGAGCAGAAACTCGATCTCGTCGGAGGTTTCGGGGTGGATGATGGATGCTCTGCGATTCTTCGCCTTCATAAAATATTCCAGCGGCTTTGAATCGGTGTAATCCTTTTTATTATATATCTTACTCGCCGCGACACGGTCGCAGAACATTTCGATAAGATACTTGCGCGGCATCTTAACGCCCGACATAAGTTTTGTAACGGGATCGTAGTCCGTCCAGTACTCGAAATGATGGCGGTTTCTGCCTTTGTGATGCATCCACGCCTTGGAGTAGCCGTAATCCTCCCGCTCGCCTTCGTTCGGTGAGCGGTTGCCGAGGTAGTGCTTGGCTCCCGGGATAAACTCGGTAGGGGAGTACTTTGATAAATCGTGAAGCAGTCCCCTTAGAGGAATCCCGGCGCGGAAGCAGTTGGCGATTACCTTGTGCCTGTGGTGAGTGATCGTTTTAAAATGCGCGAAAACGTGAGCCATTTTTTAATCATCTCCGCTCGGGAAAATTGTATTGAGGATCGTTCTGAGCGCCGAAAGACCTGTGTATCCCTGCGTCATAAAATCACTGTAGGGTACTACGACGGTTTTTCCGTTGAGCGCGTCGAGGTGTCCGAGAACGTCGCTTGTCTTCAGGTACTCGACAACTTCCTCACAGTCGCAGAAGATATAGGCGGGATTCGCTCTTCTCAGCATTTCGGGGTCGACGGTGTCGGAGGTCTCGTTCTGGAACACATTGAACGTGCCCGTATAGCTGAGCATAGTATTGCCCCAGCTGCCCTTTGCCGTGGTTTTGAGCACACCGTTATCCATATAAAGGTAGCAGACCGTGATCTGGGTGTTGGTTGAGTTTTCCGCAGCGTCGCGGAGCTCCTTATATGTGTTGTATAAATCGTCGAAGGCTTCCTCGGAAGTTTGCTTGCCCTCGTTTTTGCCGCCGAGTATCATTCCAAGCTTGCAATATAGGTTTTTGAGCTGCTTGGGAGTGTTGGCAGGCTCCAGCGCGACGACCGTGATTCCTTTCCCTTCAAGCTCGGAAAGAACCGTCGGGTCGAGAGCGTCGTTAGCGAAAACAATATCGGCATTTAGCTTCTCGATAGCGGATACCGACGGAACAGCCGCTGTGCCGACGCTCGGAACGACCTTGAAGCCATTCTGGTCGACCTCGTCGCTTCTGCCCGACATCTTGACGTCGTATCCGATACAGGAAATTATATCGGCAGTATTCTTGTCGAGTATTACCGCGTTGTGCGGCTCGGAGTTCACGGTTATTCCTCCGACCGTAACGGGGTATTCGGGTTCTTCTCCGCACGAAGTCAGGATTGTTGCGGAGAATACCATCATCAGCGCGATAAGCGCCGAAATAATTCGTTTTTTACAGGTAGTCATTATTTCCTCCTAAACGGCAAGAGATTCGACAAACTGCTTTGCGCATCTCGGCGAGCGTCCACCTCTGCTGAGGGCGAAACGCTCGGCTTTTGCCGCGAGTTCTTCCTTTTTCATTGTTACACCCGCTCTCTCGGCAAGCGCGTAAACAATTTCCAGAAATTCAGCTTTATCGGGATTTCCGAAATTCACCGCGAGACCGAAACGATCGGACAGTGAGAGCGTCTCCTGCATATTGTCACGTCTGTGGATATCGTCGGTATCTCTGTCCGCCCAGCTTTCCTTTATGAGGTGGCGGCGGTTGGACGTCGCGTAAATCAGCGCGTTCGACGGTCTTGCGGCAAGTCCGCCCTCGAGCACAGCCTTTAGCGAGGTGTAGCTCTTGTCCTGGCTCTGGAACGAAAGGTCGTCAATGAAAATTATAAATTTCAGCGGAAGGGGAGCGATTTTATCGACAAGAAGGGGAAACTCGCTTAGTCTTTCCTTCGGCATTTCCACTACTCTCAGTCCCTGACCGCGCAGTTCGTTGCCGAGAGCTTTTACGGTTGAGCTTTTTCCCGTGCCCATATCGCCGTAGAGCAGGCAGTTGTTGCAGGTTTTACCGTTTATAAACGCAAGGGTGTTGTCGAGAACTCTCTGCCGCTGCCTTTCGTAGCCGATGAATGAGTCAAGGCTGATTTTGTCGGGGTGTTCTACGGGACGGATATCGCCGTCGCGCCATATGAAAGCGCGCCAGCGGGCGAAGATTCCACAGCCGTTCTGCTTGCAGAAGGCGCAAAGCCTGTCAAAGTCACAGCCGTTCTCAAATTCAGGCTCGACCTTGCCGCAGCTCCAGCGGGGGAGAGTGTCGGCTATCTCGCGTATATCATTAATATATGTATATTCATTCAAAATACTTTCCGCGTCAAGGTTGGCGAGAAAAATAATCGACTCGCAGTCGCGTTTTACGGCTTCCTTAATATTTTCGGGAAGCTCGTCCGCTCTGCCCGCGGCAGCCGCGAGAGTGAATATGTTTTCGTCGTAAAGCGCAGCGCGGGTAATGTGTCCCGCGAGCGACTCCGTAGCGTGATGGTCGCTGAGCACGCGGAAGAATTCTCCGTAAGCGCCGAGGAACTCGGAAGGCTTTTTATCGCAGGCAGACAGAAGCTTTTTCATACTTATCATAACGCTGCGCGAGAGAATCCCGCGGAAAACAGTCAGCGTGTCGAGCAGCAGCTCTGCCTTAAAACTATACTTCATATATATCAGTCCAATTACATTATTATACATTCTAATTCTACTCCATTTTGACTGTTTCGTCAATATATCGGCGACGGAATGAAAGTTAGAAAAAAATACGGATTTTTTGTAAAAAATACTTGAAATTTCAAAAACACGGTGCTATAATA
>JAHLBL010000083.1 GCA_020625635.1 bacterium | reverse complement strand
CGCTGGCGCTGACCGCCCGAGAAATTCGTTCCTCCCTGAGCGACATGCGCGTCGAGGTCGGTCACAAAGGAATCAGCCTGCGCGATTTTCAGCGCGCGGCGGATTTCCTCGTCGCTCGCGTCGGGGTTCTGCCAGCGCAGATTAGAGCGGATCGTGCCGCTGAACAGAACGCTTTTCTGCGGTACGACGGCGATTGACGAACGGAGCTGCTTAAACGGATAGCGCCGCACGTCGGTTCCGTCAACCTCAACTGAACCTTCGTTGACGTCGTAATAACGCATTATCAGACTGAGAACGGTAGTTTTTCCCGAGCCCGTCGGTCCGATAATACCCGTAAGGGTGTTTTTTTCTATAGTAAAGCTGATTTCGTCGAGGTCGTTATCGCCCTCGTTGTACGAAAAGCTTACATTTTTAAATTCAATTTTCGGGGCTTTGTCATTCGGCTCTACCCGCTCGGTTGACATTTCCTTGACAGAGGGCTCTATCGCGAACACATCATTTATTCGCGCCGCCGACGCGCTGCCTCTGGAAAGAAGCACAACGAGGTTAGCGAGCACGATCATCGCGAGAAGGATCTGCGTCATATAGCTGGTGAGCGCGATAATATCGCCCGAGAGCAGGCTGCCGCCGTCGACCTGCTTTCCGCCGAACCACAGAATAAGCACGATCGCGCCGTAGGCGATCACGTAGGTAGCGGGATTCAGCAGAGCCGATAACCTTCCCACTCTCTCCGAGGTTTTCGCGAGCGACTGAGCCTCTTCCTCAAACTCGCCGCACGAGCTGCTCTGCTTTGAAAACGCGCGGATCACCCTGTTGCCGCTGAGATTTTCGCGGGACAAAAGCGATAAGCGGTCAAGCTTTTTCTGAACCGCCTTGTAAAACGGCAGCGACCGCGTCATCACGAGCCAGAGCACAAGTCCGATAAGCAGCGACGCGCCGAAGAAAATCAGCGAAAGCTTTAAATCTATAAAGCACGCCATAACGAGCGCTCCGATAATAAGGAAGGGCGCGCGAAGCAGCAGGCGCATAGTCATAGCGACATTCGCCTGAACGGCGTTGATATCGCTCGTCATTCTGGTGATAAGCGACGGCGTGCCGATTTCATCAAGCTCGCGGTGAGACAGCGAGTTTATGTGCTTAAACATAGCCGTGCGTATCTTTGTACCCGCGCCCTGAGAGGTGTAGGACGCCATATACTGGCACACAAGCGCGGAGCTCAGTCCTACGATTCCGAGCGCGACCATAACTCCACCCATAAAAAGAATATGGGCGGAGTCGTTTTTCAGTATTCCGTTGTCGATTATATCCGCCATTACGAGCGGGACAAAAAGCTCCAGCACAGCCTCAAAAAGCTTGCACAGCGGTCCGACGACGAGCTGAAGCTTATAGTCGGTGAGAAATCGTCTTAACTTGAACATACCGGAATTGAAAGATTTTTACCAGACGCTGTTTACCTGGTCGTCCTTTGAAACAGCGGAGGTCTGTTTAACTATTGTGTCGACATAGCTCGCGTAGACCTTGCCGACAGCCGTACCGTTGACTGTCGCGGCGTATTTGTTGCCGTCGATATTATAGAACGCGATCGTATCAGGGTTTCTTGAACCCGAGTAAGTGTACCTGATCGTCAGAACAGCTTTTCCGTTCGGAGAGGAAGCGCTGTAATCCGATTTTGTAATCAGCGAGGCGTTGCGGAAATAGGTCTCGAAGTTGCCTTCGTTGAGCTCTTTTCCGCCAAACTTCGTGACGGTGTCGTAGGTTGAGGTCTCTTCTCCGTTATCGTCGGTCGTCTTTGTCTCGGTAGTCTTGATTTTAAAGCTGTAGTCCTTACCGCCCGCGGTTACCTTCATTTCCTTGAGCCCCGAAAGCTTGGGGTTAAGAACGTACTCGGTGGTGAGGGCTTTTAAAGTGGTAGTCACCCACGGGAGCGACGCCTGTTTCATCTTGTAAATAACCTTGTCGCCGTCCTTCATAACACAGACGTTGCCCTCGGAATCAGGCTTGCTCGCAATAAGCGAAACCGTGGTGTCGGGGTATTCCGCAACGAGCTTAGCGTAGGGCGCCGCGAGTCCGAACTGCTTCAGCTTATCGCTGTCGGGGTTAAGATATACAACCTCGTCGGCATAAAGACCGCGGACCGCGCCCGAAACCGCGCTCGTGCCCTGGTCGGAAGCGAGAACATTCACGGGAGCCGTGAGAATATTTGTATTCGACACGCTCTCTGTGTCGGGATTGGGCTCAATCACTATCTCATTTTTAAAGTTTGAACCGCTGAGAGAAATCGACTTGAACTCGTTGTCCTCGTTGTTAGCCGCCGCGTCGTTGATTGTCAGGCTTATCATACCCGTCAGCGATGTGAGGAGCGGCTCTACTCTCTCGGTTTCACAGACAAATACCTCGTTGCCGCTGCCGAACATAACATATGTTCCGCGTCCCTGTACGATATCGCTGCCGACCTTGATGACAGCCTTTGTGTTGTCGTCGAAGGTAATATTAGCGACGGCGCGGGGCTTATCCATACCGTAATCGGAGAGTTTTCCGCTCGCGTCAGCCGACGCGATGGAGGTGTACTCGAGCGTTGAGCAGATGTTTGCGATTTCGTCGGCAGTACCCGGCTTGAGGTCAAAGTCCTCGAAGCCTACGAGGGTGTAGACTGTCGCGTCGGTGCCCTCCTTCTGCTTGCCTGTGTCTGGGTCTGTCTCGTCGAGCTTTACGGTAGGAGTTTCGGAGAGGATAGTGAGCTTCTCGTCCTCGTGTTCAAGCTCGATTTTTTTGATATCCGAGGGGATAAGCTCGAGCAGATTTCCCGCGGTATCATTCTTTACCTTGCCTTTTTTTGTCTTTTTTACGTCAGCCTGCCACATTTTGTCGTCATCGACAAGCGGATTTGAGCCTGAGTCGCCCGTGCTGATTGAGGTCGGCTGTTCCTCCTGCTCGGGAGCTTTGCGGGTAGCGATGAAGATACCGCCGACAAGCACGCAGACCACAACAAGAGCGATTACCATAGCCTTTACGGGTGACTGCTTTTTTATTTTTCTTTTATTTTCCGAGGGCTTGTCGAATTTTTTCAGAAGGTTATCGTCCTTCTGTTCCTCTTCGACAATGATCTCGGCTTTCTTTTTTTCCTTTTCTGTCATTCCTTATACCCCCTGCCCTGTGCTGTTGAGCGTCTTTTGCGGTAGATCGAAACCGCAAGACCGATAAGAAGAATAATTATCGGCAGAATCCATACGAAGATCGCGTTTATCGTGTTGACTGTAGAGTCGGTCACGTCGCTGAGAACACGCTTATCGGACTGAGCCGAGGTGATGATGATTCCGAGGTCGCCGCGCTCCGTGATTGTGTTGCAGAAATTGACGATATAATTCGCGTTGTTGACTGTGCCGTCCGCGAGTGTTGAAGCAGCCAGCATCAGAGGCGAGCCGAATACCGCGATATGAGCGTTTGATGTGTCGGCGCCCTTCTTTGTGCCGATTGCGGCAATGTTGATACCCTCGGAAACCATATATTTGTCGTAGGAATCGACCTCAGCCACATCGAACGGGAGCACTCCCACATTATCGCTTACGGAAAGCAGAGGCGTAGCCGCGGTTGTGTCCGTGATTTCAACGGGACGGGCGTTCAGAGTAGCGACAGTGATGCTCGGATCCCGAAGCGTTTCGGTATATGTATCGTTGGCGTAATCTGTCTTGAAAATAAACTCGTTGTTATTGTAAACGTAATTCGGGTTGAGACAGAACGCAGCGCCCTGAGTAACCTTCATTCCGTATTTTTCGAGAAGCGTGTCAAGGTTCGGGGTTTCGACAGCGTCACTGTAGGGAATATAGATGAGCGTTTTTCCGCGCTCGCTTTCGCTGTCAAGCCATTTTTCAAGCTTCTTTACCGAGTCCTTGGAAAGGTCAACAACGGGAGCGTAGAGCACCGCGATATCGCTGTCTTTTGAAAGCTTGCCCGTGGTGATATCTACCTCATTGATTTCATAAGCGTTCTGCTTAAGTAGCTCCTCAAGTCCCGAGTAGTATTCCTCGCTCTCGCCTGAGCCCAAAAGGAAGTCAACCCCGACAAGCTCGTTGCTCGTTGTCGAGAGAAGTCCCGTAACTACAGCCTGCTCAACGGTCGTGGAGGCGAAAACGTAGCTTCCGTCATCGTTCTGGTTGAATGTGAAGCAGTCGCCGAACGATAGACCTCTGTATTTCTCGTCCCCCGCGTCCACAATAATAAACACCTGATCCTGACCTGTGGCGCTCCAGTCGGCGTTTTTGTACTTCGACTTGAACGTGGGATTCTTGGTTAAATCAATAAATTTAAGCGTGATGTGGTCGTTCTCCGCTCCGATTTTTCTGAGCAGCTTATCCGCCTGGTAGATATATTCGTTACCGGCGATAAGGTTCTTTTCCTTTTCGAGAACGTAGATCGTGACGTCCTTGTCCACCTGTTTGAGATACTGGACTGTATCGTCCTGAAGCTGATATGTCTGCGTCTGCGTCATATCGAACTGAAGAGCGGGGTATTTTTCAACCGCGATTCCCGTGAGAATGTTTACGAGTACAACTATCGCTACAAATACGGCAGTAATAACTATTGCGTAAGTGCCCTTTCTGGCGCGGTGTGACCTGAAAAATTCAGAGAATTTTGATTTTTTGTTTTCCATCTTAAACCCTCCTTACTTCCAGCGTCTTGAATCGAGAACGCGGACTGTCAGGAAATTGAACAGAGCGATAACGCTCAGGAAGTATACAATTCCGCCGAGATCCATCATTCCGTATGTAAAGTTTGTCGCGCGGTTTACAAAAGAAACAGACTCAATCGCGCTTGTCAGCCAGTCGATGTTGAAAATATTCGTGATCAGACTCGGATTGAGCAGGAGGATTCCCGCCGCGATTCCGACTACAGCAGCGATAGCCTGGCTCTCGGTAAGAGAGGAGATAAACACGTCTATCGCAATAAGCGCCGCGCCGAGGAGGAATACGCCGACCTCGGTGCAGATAATTACCGCCCAGTCTGGTTCGCCGAAGAACGACAGCACAAAGCCGTAAACGGGAAAAACAGCGAAGCAGATAGCGAAAAGCACGAGCGCTCCGAAGTACTTTCCGAGCACGATGTCAATAAGCCTTGCGGGAGAGGTCAGCAGAGCCTGGTCGGTGTGCAGACGCTTTTCATCGCTGAAGGTTTTCATGGAAATAAGCGGAGTAAGGAATACGATGATCTCTATCATATTTCCGAACACCATTGTGAGTGAGGTCGTGTTTCCGCGGAAGTTGTTGCTGACAAAAAGCATTCCCGAAAAATAGAAGAACATCGCCAGAACGATATAGGCTATCGCGGAGGTAAAATAAGACTGGATTTCACGTTTTATAATCGTTCCCATTTTTTAAACCTCCTTTGTCTGGTCCTGAGAAACGAGCTTGAGGAAGCTGTCCTCGAGGGTTTCGTCGGCGTTCTTCATACCGAGGATCACAAGTCCTTTCGCGGTAAGCGCGCGGAAAACGTCGCGGCGGATATCGGCGTCGAGGTCGTACTCCACGACATAACGCGAAACGCCGTCCTTTGTATCGGCTTTTTTGCGGATTTTCTTTACGTGAGGAATAACCTTCAGCGCGTCGAGCACTGTGCCCGAGCTTCCCTCAACCTCGAGGCTGAGCTTCTGCTCGCCCGAAACGGAGCTCGCGAGGTTTTCGGTTTTTGTATCGCTGACGATTTTTCCGTTGGAAATAACGACGATGCGGTCGCAGATCTCCGATACCTCGGAGAGAACGTGCGACGAGAAAATAACCGTGTGCTTCTTACCGAGACTGCGTATAATGTTGCGGATCTCAATGATCTGCTGCGGGTCAAGTCCGACGGTCGGCTCGTCGAAGATAAGCACGGGCGGATTGCCGAGCAGCGCCTGAGCAAAGCCGACACGCTGGCGGTAGCCCTTTGAGAGATGCTTTATCAGCCTTTCGGAAACGTGGTCTATCTTAATAAGGCGCATAACCTCTTCTATATGCTCCTTTTTAGGAAGGCGAACGCGCTTTAAGTCAAACATAAACTCGAGATACTTTCTTACTGTCATATCGACATAAAGAGGGGGGATCTCGGGAAGATAACCTATGAGAGATTTTACCTTTCGCGGATTTGAGAGAATATCGTAACCGTCAACGGTAACCGTACCGCTTGTTGAGGAAATATATCCCGTTATTATATTCATCGTTGTAGATTTACCCGCGCCGTTCGGTCCGAGAAATCCGAGTATTTCGCCGCTGTCCGCCGAAAAGCTTATGTTGTCGACAACGGTCGTTTTGCCGTAGCATTTAGTAAGATTTTTTACTTCTACCACTGCGTTCACTCCTTTGTATATTTTTCAGAAATTAAGCCAGAATAATTATACACTATAAAAATCCGTTTTTGGGCGGATTCTGTAATGTTTCATTTACATTTCACAATTTTTCAGAATTTTATCACATTGGGATGCTTCTATGAATTATGTAAACGCTTTTCTCGTAGGCGGCGCGATCTGCGTCGTCGGTCAGCTTCTTATAGATAAAACAGCGCTCACTCCCGCGAGAATACTTACGGGCTTCGTTGTCGCGGGCGTTATCCTGACCGCGCTGGGACTTTACGGTCCGCTCGCGGATTTCGCGGGAGCGGGAGCCAGCGTGCCGATTTCGGGCTTCGGCTACCTTATGGCGCAGGGCGCCGAGGACGCCGTTAACCGTGACGGAGCTCTCGGCATACTGACGGCTCCGCTGGGAGCTGCCGCGGCAGGAATAGCCGCCGCGATCGTTTTTTCCGTAATCGCCGCTCTCATAACAAAAGCAAGCTCGAAATAACAGAACCGGGAAAAATCAGCCTGCGTTCATTATAAAATCGCTGATGTGCCATTCGTCGCGCTTGCCCTCCGTAGCAGGCATTACGCGGAACAGAACAGTTTTGTCGCGCTCGCTTTCGCTGTAGATATATATTGAGTTATTGAACCAGAAGCTGTGTTCCTCGTCCTCCTCGGTCTTTTCAAAAAGCGCCGAGAAGAAGTCAAGGTCGTCGGCTGTATATCCGCCCGACGCGATCGCGCATATCGCGCTTACCCTGAGCACACGCTCCCTGTTCTTTTTATTTTTT
>JAHLBL010000082.1 GCA_020625635.1 bacterium | reverse complement strand
TTAAATTGCTGTATTGGTAGTTAAAAGTGACAAGTTATAAGCAACGTGACAATGTGATTTTTTAATAGCGTTGTGTTTAACTATATTACTTTCTGCTTTTCACTTATCAACTTATCACTATTGAATTGCATTTGTACATATGGGGCTGTTCTTTTATTTTTGATCCAACCCCGCATGTTGCCTCAATTTCTCAGCAGTCTCATTGCCCACAGCACGCAGAGCATACACACTCCTGTATCAGCTAAAACGGACATCCAGATTGCCGCGAGTCCGAAGAAGGCGAGGGTGATAACAGACGCCTTGATAATCAGCGCGAAGATGATATTCGTCTTTGCAGTAGCGACTGTTCTTTTCGCGATTTTAAACGCTGTCGGCAGGGCGGTGAGATTGCCCGAGGTTAGCACAGCGTCGGCGGAGGCGATCGCCGCGTCGCTGCCGAGTCCCATCGCGATCCCACAGTCAGCCGCCGCAATAACGGGAGCGTCGTTTATACCGTCGCCCACGAACGCGACTGTTCTGCCGTTCTGCTTTTCATTATTTACAAACGACAGCTTCTCCTGTGGCAAAAGCTGAGCCTGTTCTGTTTCCAGACCGAGCTTTCCGCAGGTGAGAGCGGTATTTTCTTTGCTGTCGCCCGTCAGTACTCCGAGACGCTTAACGCCTGACTTTCTGAGCTTAGCGACAACGTCGGAGGCTTCGGCTCTCAGTTTATCACTGACTGTGATCGAGCCGATGACCTCGTTATCATATATCACGAACACTCCGCCTTCGGGGTGTTCGTTTTTTATGCCCGACTCCGCGAGCAGCTTTGATCCGCCGCAGTGAATACGCTTTCCGTTATATACGGCGCTTACTCCGTGACCTGCCGTTTCGGTGTAGTCGGTCATATCGGGCAGAACGTCCTTACAGCTTTCCGTTATAGCCTTCGCGATCGGGTGAGCGGAGTTTCGTTCGCAGCCCGCGGCGAGAAGGAGAACCTCGTCCTCGCTGTAACCGCGGTACGCCCTGACTTTGGTGACCTTCGGCTGTCCCTCGGTGAGCGTGCCGGTCTTGTCGAACAGAACCGTGTCCGCAGCGGCGAGAGCCTCAAGATATCTTCCGCCCTTGATCAGCACGCCTTTCTTTGAAGCCGCGCCGATGCCTGAATAGTAGGCGAGAGGTACTGAAATCACGATTGCGCACGGGCACGACGCAACGAGACACACGAGCCCTCTGTAAATCCATACTCCGATGTTGCCGAGGAAGATCGGAGGAATCAGCGCGATTGCGAGAGAAATAAGCACGACGATCGGAGTGTAGAAACGCGCGAAACGCGTGATTAGTTTTTCGTTGTTGCTCTTTGAGACGGACGCTTCCTCGACGAGCTTTATTATCCTCGCGGCTGTGCCGTCGCCGCAGACCTTGGTTGATCGCGCTTTCAGAAGGCTGTCGCCGTTTAGCATTCCGCTGAGAAGCTCACTGCCTTCCCTGCAGAACACGGGCATGCTCTCGCCCGTGATCGCAGAGGTGTCAACTCCGCCTTCGCCCTGCGTGACGACGCAGTCGAGCGGAATACGCTCGTGCGGCTTGATTGTTATTTCGGCTCCGACAGCTACTTCCTCGGCAGGCACAGCGCGCAGAGCGCCGTTTACGGTAATGTTTGCCGTATCAGCCTGGATATTCGCGAGCTTTTCTATGCTTCTGCGTGAGCTGTCTACAGCCCTGTCCTCAAGCATTTCGCCTATGCCGTAGAGAATAGTTACCATCGCGCCCTCGACGAACTGTCCGAGGCAGAACGCCGCGATGACTGCTATTGTCATAAGCGTTGTTTCGTCGAGCTGCAGCTTAATCGCCGCTTTCACGCCCGAAAGGCAGACCTTGTATCCCGAAAGTCCGATTGCCGCCGCGCTGAGCAGTGCGACCGCGACGTCGCTGACGCCCGTTAATTCCAGAATAAACGCGGAAACCGCGAGCAGGATTGCGGTAGCGAGCATTACGATAGAAAGCTTTGAACTGCCATGTTCGTGATGGTGCCCGTGACTGTGTTCGTGGTGATGTTCATGGCTGTGTTCGTGGTGATCTCCTGCCATTGTGACGGTTACTCCGTCCTCAACCGAGTCGGTTATCTTCTGAACGATTGATGTAATATCGTCGTCGTGCGCATGTCTGAAATAGAGCGACTTTGTGGCGAAAACAAGGCTTACTTCCTCGAAACCCTCGGTTTCGGCAATCGCCCTTTCCACCTTTGCCGCGCAGTGGGCACAGTCCAGACCGTTCATAGTCAGTTTGTATTTCATAGCTTACTCCAGTACGTGATCAAGTCCCATCTCGATAACCTTTTTAACGTGGTCGTCATCGAGACTGTAATATATTTGCTTGCCTTCGCGGCGGATCTTAACGAGCTTGTTTGTCCTCAGCACTCTGAGCTGATGGGAGACAGTGCTCTGTTCCATATTAAGGCTCTCTGCAATTTCGCCTACAGAGCGCTCGTCGTCAAAAAGCGTGTACATGATCCGCAGTCGTGTTGAGTCGCCGAACACCTTGAACAGGTCGGCAAGCTCGAACAGGATCTCTAATTCGGGAATGTTGTTTTCCTTATTCATAACAGCCTCCGATTAATTTTATAAATGAACATATGAATAATTGTTCATATGTTAATTATAGTATATCACTACAGAAACGCTGTGTCAATTATATTTAAAAAACTTTTCAAAAAAATCAAAATAGTTAGTTTAAGCGAGAATTTGCGAGAATAGGGGAGAATATACTCTGTTTCGGAGAAATATTTGACTTTTCTTGACTTTGACTTTCTTTGACTTTCGTCCTATAATCAAATCATCAAAGGTCAAACAAAGTCAAAGACGACCGTAGGAGATGATTAAAAAATGCGTATGAGTGATTTAGTTGCACAGCATATTCTCTCTATGCTGGACGAGAGCGGCGGCAACGCCGAGATAAGGCGTAACGAGCTTGCCAACGACCTCGGCTGTGTGCCGAGCCAGATTAACTATGTTATTACCTCACGATTTACACCCGAGCAGGGTTACATCGTGGAAAGCCGAAGAGGAGGCGGAGGATATATCCGAATCACACGAGTGAAGATGGATAAAAGCACCGCGATAATGCATATAGTTAACTCAATAGGCAAAACTCTCGACAGAGCCACCGCCGAAATTATGATAAAGAATATGTACGGAAGGCAGATGATTGACCTTACCACTGCTAAGCTGCTCGCGGCTGCGTTGTCCGAGAGAGTCTACGCGGAGATACCTCAGGATATGAGAGACGTCTTCAGAGCAAGAATCTTTAAAAATATGTTACTTACATTAAGTGAATAGGAGCTTATAGTGTGAAAGTTCACACTGTTCGGATTGGTGTTGTCCGCTCAGTATGCCGCAAGCGGCAACGGGCAATAACAAAATTTCCGTTTACACCTTATCCGCCCACGGTAAGGTTGTAAATAACTTTAATGTCTGTTTGTGGGCAGAAAGGCTATGGATATTAATATGAAATGTCAGAAATGCAATAAAAGAGAAGCTAATTCTCACATCAAAAGAATTATCAACGGACAGGTTGAGGAATATCACCTCTGTTCGGAATGTGCCCGTGAAATGGGCTACTCGAATGTTTTCGACAGCTTTACATCCGATTTCGCGTCGGGATTCGCCGATACCTTCGGTTCGCTGTTCGGAAGCTTTTTCGACAACGCGCTCCCCGCGAGAACTCAGGCAACACGCTGTGAGACCTGCGGGGCGTCGTACGCGGATATAGCCCGCACGGGAATGATGGGCTGCGCCGACTGCTACTCGGTATTCGAGGACAGGATCCTGCCGACGGTTCGACGGATCCACGGCAACACCGCTCACTGCGGCAAGAACAGTCCCACATATAAACGTGAAATCAGAGAAACCGCCGAGGTCAGCGCTCCCGAGGAGCCGCAGCTCTCCGAGCTTGATAAGCTTAAGGCTGAGCTTGACAGCGCGGTAAAGAATCAGGAGTTCGAGAAAGCCGCCGAGCTCCGCGATAAAATAAAGGCAATGGAGGACAGCGATGAGTAACGAAGTAATGCTTACGAGAATCCGCCTCGCGAGAAATTTAAGAAAATACCCGTTTCCCTCACGACTCAGTCAGTCGGGAAAAAACGAGGTTTGCAAAGTAATAATCGACGCGGTTAAAAACTGCAACTCTCCGCTTATAAAAGAGCTCGAGATACTCTATCTTAAAGATTTGAGTGAGGCTCAGAAAATAGCACTTGTGGAACAGCACCTCGCAAGCCCCGAGTTTATCAGCGACACCGCGGGCAGGGCGATCATCCTCTCAAAAGACAGAACCATGAGCGTTATGATAAACGAGGAGGATCACATCAGATTACAGATCCTGAAAAAGGGCTTCGACCTCGAGGGCGCTTACGATATCGCCGACAAGCTCGACACTCTGCTTGACGAAAACCTCGACTTCGCCTTCGACGAAAAGCTCGGCTATTTAACCCAGTGCCCGACAAACCTCGGCACGGGTATGAGAGCCTCGGTAATGCTGCATCTTCCCGCTCTGCAGAGCAACAGGGCGATCGGCAGAATCGCGGGCAATCTCTCGAAGCTCGGGCTCACGATCCGAGGAACATACGGCGAGGGAACCGAGCCAAAGGGAGCTATGTATCAGATCTCAAACCAGGTCACTCTCGGAATTTCGGAGAAATCCGCGATTGAAAACCTCAGAAATATCGCTGAGCAGCTTATAACACAGGAGCAGAACGCCGCTAAAAGAATCGCGGAGTCGCTCGAGACCAAGGACAAATTCTACCGCAGTCTCGGTATCCTGAGAAGCGTGCGGCTTATAAGCGGCGACGAGGCTATGGAGCTGCTCTCCAACGTCCGCTTCGGAATCAACTCGGGAGAGTTAAAGGACGTTGACCTTGACACCGTCGACAGGCTTATCGTTGATATTCAGCCCGCTACGCTGATCGTCGGCAAAGGCGAAAAGCTGTCGTCCTCGGAGAGAGACGCCGTAAGGGCTGACCTCATAAGGGAGAGACTGGGATAAATTCCCGTAATTTAAAGTGTATATGAAAAAGGAGGATTTACTATGTATCAATTCAAAGGCTTCACACAGAAAGCAAACAAAGCTCTCAACCTCGCAATGACCTCCGCAGGCGGGATGGGACACACTTACATCGGCACGGAGCACCTTCTGCTCGGACTTGCCAAGGAGGGCAGCGGAGTAGCCGCTACGGCTCTCGCGCAGGCAGGTCTTGATGTTGCCGAGCTTGAAAACAAAATTAAAGAAGCTTCGGGTACTGCGACACCCGTTACACTCAACCCGAACGACTTCACACCGCGCTCAAAGCGCGTTATGCAGAACGCTGTTATTATCGCTTCGCGTACTGGCAGCAACTACGTCGGAACGGAGCACCTGCTTATGAGCATAATGCAGGAGACCGATTCCTACGCCTACAGCTTCCTCAGCGAGCTGGGAGTTAATCTCAATACCGTTATGGACTCCGCCGAGGATTTTGTCGGCGACAGCGACGGCGCTCAGCCCGACCCGAATAGCAACACGAAGAATCTCGACAAGTTCGGACGCGACCTCACTAAGGCGGCTAAGAACGGCGAGATCGACCCCGTAATCGGCAGAACGAAGGAAATCGAGAGAGTTATTCAGATCCTCTCGCGCCGCACTAAGAACAACCCTGTTCTTATCGGTGAACCAGGCGTAGGTAAGACGGCTGTTGCCGAAGGACTTGCGCTCAAAATCGTAGAGGGCGAGGTTCCCGAGATCCTCCGCGACAAGAGAATCGTCAGCCTTGACCTTACCGGTATGGTCGCGGGCGCGAAATACCGCGGCGACTTTGAGGACAGAATCAAGAACGCCATCGACGAGGTTAAAAAGTCGAAGGACGTTATCCTCTTTATCGACGAGCTTCACACCATAGTCGGCGCGGGCTCGGCTGAGGGCAGCACCGACGCCGCGAATATCCTGAAGCCTTCGCTCGCGAGAGGTGACTTCCAGGTTATCGGCGCTACTACGATCTCGGAGTACAGAAAGTACATCGAGAAGGACGCGGCTCTCGAGAGACGTTTCCAGCCTGTCAATGTCGGCGAGCCGAGCGAGGACGAAGCCGTGCAGATCCTTACGGGACTGCGCGACCGCTACGAGGCTCACCACAAGGTAAAAATCAGCGATGAAGCCATCAAGGCGGCTGTAACGCTCTCCTCGCGCTATATCGCGGATCGTTTCCTTCCCGACAAGGCGATAGATCTGATCGACGAATCCGCCTCAAAGGTAAGGCTGCAGAGCCTTACTCCTCCCGAGAACCTCAAGCAGCTCGAGGAGAAAATCAAGAGCCTTGAGGCAGAGAAGGCGAGCGCCGTCAATGAGCAGGAGTTCGAGCGCGCGGCTAAGCTCCGTGACGAGCAGAAGAACCTGCAGGAACTCCTCGACAGCGAAAAGCAGAAGTGGCAGGACGGCAGAGGCAGCGTCAGCGGCGAGGTAACCGCCGAGGATATCGCCCGAATCGTTTCAGACTGGACGGGAATCCCCGTTGTACAGCTCACCGAGGAGGAGTCGGAGAGACTTCTTAAAATGGAGAGCATCCTCCACGACCGCGTTGTCGGTCAGGACGAGGCTGTAAAGGCGGTCGCTCGGGCGATCCGCCGCGGCAGAGTCGGACTCAAGGATCCTAAGCGTCCCGTTGGTTCGTTTATCTTCCTCGGTCCCACAGGCGTCGGTAAAACCGAGCTCTGCAAGGCTCTGGCACAGGCTATGTTCGGCGACGAAAACGCGATGATTCGTCTCGATATGTCCGAGTTTATGGAGAAGCACACGGTTTCTAAGCTCATCGGTTCGCCTCCCGGCTATGTCGGATTTGACGAAGGCAGTAACTTCACCGAGCAGGTTCGCAGAAAGCCGTATTCGGTAATCCTCTTCGACGAGATCGAAAAGGCGCACCCCGATGTTTTCAACACTCTGCTCCAGATTCTCGACGACGGACGTCTCACCGATTCAAAGGGCAGAACGGTCGACTTCAAGAACACCGTTATCATTATGACCTCCAACGTCGGCGCGAGACATATCACAGAGCGTCAGAACAGCCTCGGATTCCAGAACGAGAGCGAGGCGGCTAAGGACGAGGACATCAGGGAGATTGTACTCGGCGAGCTGAAAAACACCTTCCGTCCCGAGTTCCTCAACCGTGTTGACGATATCATCGTGTTCAATAAGCTCAAGAGCGAGGAAATCAAGGAGATCGCCGAAAAGCTCCTTAAGGGACTCGAGGAAAGGCTCAGAA